>NZ_JBEAAM010000005.1:0-75483 GCF_040066175.1 Fontimonas sp. SYSU GA230001 | reverse complement strand
GATTCTTCCACAGGCGCAGCGTCGGTTCGGCCTGGTTGAGGGTGTAGAAGTGGAGGCCCGGCGCGCCGTTGTCGAGCAGGGTGCTGCTCAGGCGCGTCACGACGTCGAGTCCGAAGTCGAGCAACGCCTGCTTGTCGTCCTGGTACTGCTCCAGGCGCAGGCGGATCCAGCGCGGGATGTCGGCACCGCAGGCAGCCGAGAAACGTGTGAGCTGCGCGAAATTGGTGATCGGCATGATGCCGGGCACCACCGGAATCGCGATGCCGGCGCGGGAGCAGCGCTCCATGAAGTCGAAGTAGGCGTCGGCGGCGAAGAAGTACTGCGTCACCGCGCCGTCCGCGCCCGCTGCGACCTTGCGGCGGAAGTTGTCGAAGTCGGCGTCGGGATTCGGTGCCTGCGGGTGCATCTCCGGGTAGGCCGCGACTTCGAGCGTGAAGTGCTGGCCGTGCGTCTCGCGGATGAAGCTCACCAGCTCGTTCGCGTAGCGGAACTCGCCCGGCGCCTCGCTCGACACCGCGGTGGCCGGCAGATCGCCGCGCAGCGCGACGATGCGCCTGATGCCGCTGTCACGGTATTTCTGTAGCAGTGCGGCGATGTTCGCGCGTGTCGATCCGACGCAGGTCAGATGCGGCGCCGCGTCGATGCCGGTGTCGTCGATGACTCGCATCACCGTCTCGTAGGTGCCCTGCTGGTCCGAGCCGCCGGCGCCGTAGGTCACCGAGAAGAACGCCGGCTGCACCGCCGCGAGCTGCGCGACGATCGCCGGCAGCTTCTCGGCACCGGCCGGCGTGCGCGGCGGGAACAGTTCGAAGGAGAAATGGATCTCGTGAGACGTGAGACGTGGGACGTGAGACGTCATTGCGGTTCAGCGCTCCTTGCGGACTGCAGGCTCCGGATCATGGCGTTGAGTTTCGCGAATACGCGATCCGCGAGTTCCTCCACTTGATCGACTGACGCGACCAATCCGAGCCGTAGGGATATCTGAATCTGAGTTTCGACCTCTGACGGCGACGCGCGGGCGATATGCAGAATCTGAACGAGTCCCGCGCGCGCGGCGCGCGGAACCTTCCGCGATGTTGCCGGGGATGCTGACCGCCGCCCTGCGAATCTGTGCGGTCAGTCCGAATCGCTCATCGGCGGGAACGGCAGCCGACAGTCGATAGACGACCTCGACCGAGTCCATCGCGTCGCGCCAGACCTCGAGGTCTTCGTGCCGGCGCTTTTCACGTCTCACGGCTCACCCCTCACGTCTCACGACGTCAGTAGCGATAGTGTTCCGGCTTGTACGGGCCATCGACCGGCACGCCGAGATACGCGGCCTGTTCCGGCGTGAGCCGGGTCAGCTTGACGCCGATCTGTTCCAGGTGCAGGCGCGCGACTTCCTCGTCGAGCTTCTTGGGCAGGCGATAGACGGTCTTCTGGTAGCGGTCCTTGTTCTGCCACAGGTCGATCTGCGCCAGCGTCTGGTTGGAGAAGCTGTTGGACATCACGAAGCTCGGATGGCCATGCGCGCAGCCGAGATTGACCAGGCGGCCTTCGGCGAGCACGTAGATCGAGCGGCCGCTGTCGCCGAACGTGTACTTGTCGAGCTGCGGCTTGATGGTGTCGCGCGTCACGTCCGCCGCCTTGTTGAGGCGGTCCATCTGGATCTCGTTGTCGAAATGGCCGATGTTGCAGACCAGCGCGTTGTTCTTCATCGCGCGCATGTGTTCGAGCGTGATGACGTCCTTGTTGCCGGTGGTCGTCACGTAGATGTCGGCGGTGCCGAGCGTGTCCTCCACGGTGGCGACCTGGAAGCCCTCCATCGCCGCCTGCAGCGCATTGATCGGATCGATCTCGGTGACGATCACGCGCGCGCCGAAGCCGCGCAGCGAGTGCGCCGAGCCCTTGCCGACGTCGCCGTAGCCGCACACCACGGCGACCTTGCCGGCGACCATCAGGTCGGTCGCGCGCTTGATGCCGTCGGCGAGCGACTCGCGGCAGCCGTAGAGATTGTCGAACTTGGACTTGGTGACCGAGTCGTTGACGTTGATCGCCGGCACCAGCAGCTTGCCGGCCTCCATCATCTGGTACAGGCGGTGCACGCCCGTCGTCGTCTCCTCGGAGACGCCGCGCCAATCCCTGACCACGCGGGTCCAGAAGCCCGGGCGTTCTTTGGCGACGCGCTTGAGCAGGTCCTTGATCACCTGCACCTCGTGGTTGTCGGATGGCGTGTCCACCCAGCGGTCGCCCTGCTCCAGCTCATAGCCCTTGTGGATCAGCAGCGTGACGTCGCCGCCGTCATCGACGACCAGCTCCGGCCCGCCGAGCGTGCCGTCCGGCAGCCGGTGCGTGATGCAGTCCAGCGTCAGATCCCAGTACTCCTCCAGCGTCTCGCCCTTCCATGCGAACACCGGCGTGCCGGCGGCGGCGACCGCCGCGGCGGCGTCGTCCTGGGTCGAGAAGATGTTGCACGAGGCCCAGCGCACCGAGCCACCGAGCGCCTTGAGCGTCTCGATCAGCACCGCGGTTTCCTTGGTCATGTGCAGCGAGCCGGTCACGCGCACGTTCTTCAGCGGTTGCAGCGGCGCGTACTTGGCGCGGATCGACATCAGGCCGGGCATCTCCTGCTCGGCCATCTGGATGCGCTTGCGGCCGAGCTCGGCGAGCGACAGGTCGCGGACCTTGAAATCGTGGGGCGGGAGGCGGGAGGCGGCAGGCGTGGCGGCGGCGTTCATGGCGGTCGTGGCAGGGCGTGGGTGAAAGACGGCGCGCAGTATATCCGCTTATGCGGATGGAAGGATATAGTTCAGAAGTGGTTGTATTTACTACCGGCCGTCTCGTGTTCGGCTGCTAAGGTGCGCGTCCCACCCGATCCGTTCGAGCGCCGATGCGTGCGTTTGCGTGCTTGCCTGCCTGGATGATCCTGACCGCCTGCAGCGGCAGTGCGCCGCCCGGCGCGGACGTGCAGACTGCCGCGGCCCGGACCCGCTATGACATGGCCGGCGGCTGCTATCTCGTGCAGCGCAGCGCCGACGGCGGCCAGCTGGTCGCCGAGGCCGACGGCACGCTGCGCTTCGCTGCGGCGGAGGCGCGCGCGGCGACCCCGTTTTTCATGAAGGCCACGGCACTCGGACGTTATGCGTTCTTCGATCCGGCGCAGCGTTTCCTGACCCTGGCGGCGGCCAACGACGCGGCGGTGGACGGCGCGCAGGACGGCGCGGGCCGCGGCGCGGCGACGGTCGCGGGTGTGGGCGATCAGCTGCTGTGGCTGCCGCCGCCGCTCGACCCGGTCGGCAACACGATCGACGGCGTCGGCGACCGCCTCGGCCGCGATGCCGCGCTGCTCGATGCGCTGCGCGGTCCGCGCAGCCTGCGCATGGTGGCCGAGCCCAGCGATGCCTCGGAGTGGACCGTCGATGGCGGTGGCCATGCGTTCACCATCGTCTCGACGCTGACCGGCGACGCGCTCGGCGACGCCGGCGGGCCGGCGCGCTACGACTTCGTGCCGGCGGCGGGTTGCGCCGAGTTTCCCGAAGCGCAGCTCAACGCGGTCGGCGAACCGTTCAAGGGCCGCAATCCGGATGGCACGGTGTTCGGCTACGCCGAGACGCACATGCACCTCGGCGGCTCGATGATGCTCGGCGGGCGCATGAGCTACGGCGCGCCGTTCCACAAATTCGGCATCACCCATGCGCTCGGCAACTGCGCGGTCGATCATGGGCCGAACGGCGTGCTCGACGTGCTCGACACCTTCGTCAACGCCGAGCGGCAGTTCCCGCCGCACGACACGGTCGGCTGGCCGACCTACCGGGACTGGCCCAGCTGGGGCGGGCAGACGCATCACCAGACCTACTACATCTGGCTGCAGCGTGCCTGGATGGGCGGCCTGCGGCTGATGGTCAACCACTTCGTCGCCAACGAGGAGCTGTGCCAGCTCTGGCCGGTGCGCCAGTACGACTGCAACGAGATGGAGAGCATCCAGCTCCAGTACGACATGGTCCACGAGCTGCAGGACTACATCGACGCGCAGATGGGCGGGCCGGGCAGGGGCTTCTTCCGCATCGTCACCAGTTCGGCGCAGGCGCGGCGCGTCATCGAGGACGGCAAGCTCGCGGTGGTGCTGGGCACCGAGAACGAAAAGGTGTTCGACTGCGGCGAGTATCTCGACTCGCCGCTGTGCACGCGCGAGCACATCGACGAACAGCTCGATGCCTGGTACGCCAAGGGCCTGCGCGCGATCTTCCCGATCCACCTGCTCGACAACGCCTTCGGCGGCACGCGCCTGACCGACGACCCGGCGCTGTCGGCGCTGTACCAGACCGCGAACACGGTCGCCACCGGACATCCCTACGCGACGATTCCCTGCGAGCAGCTCGACGAACGCGCGCCGCAGGGCGCCACGCCCACGGACGAGGGGCGCGGCATCTTCGACACGCTGCTGCTGCAGGTGCTCGGCCCGCCGCCGCTGCCGCCGGTGACCGGCTGCGTGCGCAACGCGCGTGGCCTGACCGCGCTGGGCGACTACTTCGTCAACGCGATGATCGACCGCGGCATCCTGATCGAGACCGACCACACCGGCGAGATCGCGCGCCGGCGCATGTTCGACATCGCGCAGTCGCGCAACGTACCGGTGCTGTCGGGCCACACCGGCGAGATCAGCGCCGCCAAGGACAGCCGGCGCATCCTCGAACTGGGCGGGATCATCTCCAACCTGCCGGACGAGCCTGCGCCGGCGACGGTCGCGTTCATCCACGACCTCATCGACCTGTACCGCGAAGTGCATGGCAGCACCGACGGTCTGGGCACCGGCTTCGGTGCCGACATCAACGGCCTGCACAACCAGCCGCCGCCGCGCGCGGACGCCGCGCAGAATCCGCTGCGTTATCCGTTCCGGTCCTACGACGGGCGCGTGACCTTCGAGCGCCAGGTCACCGGCGAGCGTGTGTTCGACCTCAACGTCGATGGCGTCGCCCATTACGGCCTGTATCCGGACTTCATCGCCGACATGCAGATGCAGCCGGGCGGGCCGGAGGCGCTGCAGTACGTCTTCCGTTCGGCCGAGGCCTACCTGCGCGCCTGGGAACGCGCCGAGGCGGCACGGACGGCGGCACGCTGACGGCTGAGCCAAGACGCGCATGAGGCGCAGATCACGCTCCGCGCGCGTTTGCGGTTGTAGGAGCGGCCCATGGCCGCGATGCTGGGCGTATGGCGCGAAATCCTGGCAAAGGACACGGCGCGCTTCGCCGCGGCCGCGTGTCGCTGCCGAATCAGATCTACAACGTCACGGCCACGACCGTGGACCGGGAGCCGGTCTTTTGTGGCTTTGCCGTTTCTTGCGTCGCTTGCCCATGCTTCGAGGATTCCGCGCTGCTGGGCAATGCGCACATGCTCGCGTGGGTGCTGATGCCGGACCATGCCCATTGGCTGCTGCAACTCGGTGAACGCGGCACTCTGGATTCCTGATCCGCCAGCTGAAGTCTGCAAGTGCGCGAGCGGTCAATGCCGCTCTGCGTCGTAAGGGCCCGCTACGGGCGCGCGGCTATCACGATCACGCTCTGCGTCGCGAGGAGGAGGTCGTGACGGTGGCGCGCTACATCATCTGCAATCCTGTGCGGGCGGGGCTCGTCGCGCGTGTCGGCGACTATCCATTCTGGAATGCAGTCTGGATCGGGGCGAAGTGAAATCGCGGCCATGGGCCGCTCCTACAAGAAAGCGCGCCCGGTCGGAGCGGCCCCCGGCCGCGACAAAAACGAAGGCCGCCTCGCGGCGGCCTTCGCGTGCATCCACGCAGTTCTTACTTCAGCTTCTTCGCGTCGGCGGCCAGCGCCTCGGCCTTGTCGGTCTTCTCCCACGAGAACGCGGTGAAGGTCTCGCCGTTGGCCAGCGTCACCTCGTAGGGCTTGCGGCCGAAGTGGCCGTAGGCCGCGGTGGCGCGGTACATCGGGTGCACGAGGTCGAGCATCTGGGTGATGCCGTAGGGGCGCAGGTCGAAGTGCCGGCGCACGAGCTTGTCGAGCGCGGCGTCGCTGATCTTGCCGGTACCGAAGGTCGTGACCATGATCGAGGTCGGCTCGGCGACGCCGATCGCGTAGCTCACCTGCACCTCGCAGCGGTCGGCGAGGCCGGCGGCGACGATGTTCTTGGCGACGTAGCGTGCGGCGTAGGCCGCCGAGCGATCGACCTTGGACGGGTCCTTGCCCGAGAACGCGCCGCCGCCGTGGCGCGCCCAGCCGCCGTAGGAATCGACGATGATCTTGCGGCCGGTCAGGCCGCAGTCGCCGACCGGGCCGCCGATGACGAAGTTGCCGGTCGGGTTGATGTGGAACTTGGTCTGCTTGCCGATCCACTTCGCCGGCAGCACCGGCTTGATGATCTCTTCCATCACCGCTTCGCGCAGATCCTTGAGCTTGACGTCCGGGTTGTGCTGCGTGGACAGCACCACCGCGTCGAGGCCGACGGCGACGTCGTTCTCGTAGCGCAGCGTGACCTGCGACTTCGCGTCCGGGCGCAGCCA
The DNA here is from genome assembly GCF_040066175.1 of Fontimonas sp. SYSU GA230001. Classification (NCBI taxonomy): domain Bacteria; kingdom Pseudomonadati; phylum Pseudomonadota; class Gammaproteobacteria; order Nevskiales; family Nevskiaceae; genus Fontimonas; species Fontimonas sp. SYSU GA230001. The sequence goes on along the minus strand of NZ_JBEAAM010000005.1, from coordinate 68,987 downwards.
CGGCAGGCCGCCCTTCTTGGCCTTGCGCACCTTGGCCTGCTGCTCGACCAGACGGTGCGAGTAGTAGATCGGCGCCGGCATCAGCTCCTTGGTCTCGTTGGTCGCGTAGCCGAACATCAGGCCCTGGTCGCCCGCGCCCTGCTCCTCGGGCTTCTTGCGGTCCACGCCCATCGCGATGTCCGGCGACTGCTTGCCGATCAGGTTGAGCACGCCACAGGTCGCGCCGTCGAAGCCGACGTGCGACGACGTGTAGCCGATGTCGTTGATCACGCCGCGCACCAGCGCCTCGAGATCGACCCACGCGCTGGTCGTGATCTCGCCGGCGACGATCGCCACGCCGGTCTTGACCAGCGTCTCGCAGGCCACGCGCGCGCGCTTGTCCTGCGCCAGGATCGCGTCGAGCACCGCGTCCGAGATCTGGTCGGCCACCTTGTCGGGATGGCCTTCGGACACGGACTCGGAAGTGAACAGATAACTGTGATGGGCCTGGCTCACGTCGGGGACCTCGACTCAAACGGTGAATGGAATGCAACAGGGCAGTCGCACGGACGGATCCGCCGCGCGCCGCATCTGTTCATACGGATGGACGGATAGTTTAATGAAGCCGGAGACGAGGGGCCAGCGCCGCACTGCTTGTCGCGGCCGGGGGCCGCACCTAGGATGCCCTGTATGGCACTGACCCCCTCGAACATGCTGCCGCTGGGCACGACCGCTCCGGACTTCACGCTGCCCGACACCGTCTCGGGCAAGACCCTGGGCCTGTCCGAACTGAAATCGGACCGGGCCACGGTGATCATGTTCATCTGCAACCATTGCCCCTACGTGAAGCACGTCAACGCCGAGCTGGTGCGCGTCGCGCGCGACTACCAGCCGCGTGGGGTGGCCTTCGTCGCCATCTCCAGCAACGACGCCGAACACTACCCGGAGGACGGCCCGGAACAGATGAAGCGCGTCGCCGGGCGGCTAGGCTATCCGTTTCCTTACCTCTACGATCAGAGCCAGTCGGTCGCGCGCGCCTACCAGGCCGCATGCACGCCGGACCTGTACCTGTTCGACGGCGCGCTGCGGCTCGTCTATCGCGGCCGGCTCGACGGCTCGTCGCCGGGCAACGGGGTGCCGCTGACCGGCGCCGACCTGCGCGCCGCGCTCGACGCCGTGCTCGCCGGCCGTGCGCCGGATGCCGACCAGAAGCCGAGCATGGGCTGCAACATCAAGTGGCGCGCGCCGGCGTAGCGGCGGCCGTGCGCAGTCCTTACCTGTTGCGCGCCCCCTTCTGCGGCTTGACGCGTCCGTGCGCGCGCCGTTCGCGGACCGCGGGCGCGGGTGACGCCGTCTGGCCTGCATCGTCCGCCGCGGGCTCGCCGGCTGCGGACTCGCCTGGCGCCGGCTGCGCGTCCTGCGCCGCGCCGCGCCGCGCGCGACCGCGCACGGCACTGGCGTCCGCGTCCGTCGGCAGGCGCAGGGTCTCGTACTTGCCGCCGCGCGCGAGGATCACGCGATCCGTCTCGATCGCGTGCAGCGTGGTGCCGGGCAGCACCTCGGCGCCGATCGCGTAGGCCTTCTCCTCGCCGCCGCGGCCGATCAGCGCACGCGATGTGCGCGCATCGCCGGCGAGTATGCCGAGCAGGCTCAGTGCCAGCCGCGTGTCCGGCGCGTGTTCGATGCGGCCGGCCGACGGCGCCTGGTACTCACCGAACAGGCGCGCGCCGATCAGCCGCTCGACGTCGGCCGGCGCGCGTTGCGCCGTGGGCGGTTCGGCCGGTGCCACCGGCGGCGGTTGCCAGCACGCCGCGTCCGGCAGCGGCACCAGCGCCCACACCAGGCCGGCGAGCTGCCAGGCCAGCAGCGGCGTAACCAGCAGGCTCGCTGCGACGGGGAGCACGCTGCCGTGTCGGAGATGGAGCCGCGCGAGGGACGCGCGGCGCAGAACGATGGACATCCGCACATCTTAATCCGCGCCGTGTGCGCGACGCTGCGCGTGTGACCCAGTTCGCGCGGCGCGCGCGATGTCATCAAAAACTCTCTTGACACTGAAAAATCGCGGGCGTAGCTTCGCCGTCGGCACTCGCCGTTGTTTGCGGGGCCTTGATAGATGTTGCGGTCAACTGCAGTACGGGCGGCAGACGGGGCGTTGCAGTGACTCATGTGCAAAGACTCGTGTACCGCTGCGTCGGCGGATAGAACTCCGCGCGAACTGTGGTAGAGTTTGCAGCGGATGTTCTAGAAGAAGTACGCAGTAAGCGTCCGGTACCTGCAGCGGGCCGGAACGATCATCCGGGTTCATCAATCCTTTGGGAGTTTCAACTCATGAAAGTACTTCGCAGTACAGTGGCATTCTCAGCCATTGCCGCGGCGATGCTCTCGACCAATGCTTCGGCGGTGAACATCGCCACCGAAGGCGTTGGCGAAGTCGCCATCGCGCCGTATTACACGACGCGTGAAGGCTGGCAATCGACCATCAACCTGATCAACACGCAGGACCGCCCGGTCGCCGTCAAGGTCCGTTTCCACGAAGCGCTGAACAGCCGTGACGTGCTGGACTTCACCGTCCTGCTGTCAGCGTTCGACGTCTTCACCGGCGTCGTGCGCGCCAACGCCGACGGCGCCCCGGTGTTCGTCAACGCCGACCAGGCCAACGCCGCCGGCAAGTACACCTGCACGGTGCCCAACACCCGCGCCAGCAACGGCACGGGCGCTGCGTTCGAGATCAACCTGCGCCCGCTGGGCTTCTCGGGTTCCGAGAGTGGTGACTCCAACGCCGACGGCGGCCTGGGTTCGGACGCCGGCGGCGCCCTGACCACCGCCTCGAAGAGCCGTCTGTCCGAGGGCTACATCGAGTTCATCGTGATGGGCTATGCCGATCCGAACTGGGGCATCGACGACTCGGTCAACCCGGTCGTCGGCGTGCCGATCGACTCGGCCGGCTACGCCGCGCTGTCGGCGAGCCAGAAGCTGCGCTTCATCGGCCGCGCGATCGAGGACCACGACTGCGCGACGCTGCAGACCGCCTTCACCAACGGCACCGGCGGCACGACGATCCTGCGCACCGCCCGCCAGTTCGGCGAACCGATCAGCGCGCTGAAGTTCAACTTCACGCTGCTGAACCCGGCGCGCGGCACGGAGACCGGCTACTCGGCCACCACCTGGGCCAACTTCTACAACCCGGGCGGCGTCCGTACCCAGACTGGTGCCAACGACCCGGGTTCGGGCATCACGACCGGCACGGGCCAGTTCGCCGCGCTGGTGATTCCGGAAGACAACTACAACTGCGATCTGGATCGCGGTGTGGAACGTCGCACGCTGTGGAACGGCACGACCGGCACCAACTGGTGCCCGAACGGCCTAAGCGGCAACACCTGCGCGGCCGGCAACATCACCGTCAATCCGACCACGCTGACCACGAAGACGCTCAACAACGTCAATAACGGTGCGGCGGGCGACAACACCACGGTCGAGTCCTGCCGCAACCTGATCACCGCGCAGCAGGTGCAGACCTTCCTCGAGCCGACCCTCAACGACGCCTTCCCGCAGACGGCGTACCTGATCGAGGACAAGAACGGCGAAGCCGGCAACTACTGGCATGACGCCACGCTGGAGCCGGATGCGACCTACTACGCCACGGCCTCGGCCGCGGTCGTCGAGGACGTGCGCGGCGTGGATGCGGTCAGCCTGACCATCCAGCGCGCGACCGCGATCAACGACTGGTCCACCAACCCGGCGCTGGGCGTGTCCACCGACTGGATCGTCACGCAGCCGACCAAGGCGTTCTACGTCGATCAGTCGCGCAGCGACCAGGCGCAGGTGATCGTCGACAACGTCGCGCTGCCGACCACCGGCATCAAGGGTCGTGCGGAAGCCTACCTGCCGAACGCGGGTCCGAACACCGACACCGGCTTCGACAACACGGGTGTGGTGCCGTATCCGCCGTACCAGGCGAAGTTCACCGGCACGGTGCCCAACGGCAGCTCCTGCAGCACGATCGGCTTCGCGGTCTATGACCGTGCCGAGCAGTCGGGCGCCACGCCGCCGGAAGAGCCGGAATTCTCGCCGGCCCTGCCTGCCGCGACGGTGACCAACGCGCTGTGCTATGAGACCAACGTCATCAGCTTCACGGACTCGACCGGCACGCTGCGCACCGCGCTGGGCAACGACGGCGGCAACCTGATCAAGAACCGCGTGACGGTGAACACCACCCAGGTGCTCGCCAATCCGTCGGACTTCGGCTGGATGCTGCTGCAGCTCGACGCCTTCGGTTCGGACCTGCAGGGCGCGGCGATGCCGGCCTTCGATCAGGAGAACTACGGCGCGGTGACGCTGCGCGGCCTGCCGGTGATCGGCTTCAACATCCGCACGCGCAACTTCCCGAACCGTCCGGACCTGAGCTTCTCCAGCTCGGCCGACCACGGTTACATCCGCAGCTATGTGACCGGCGTGGGCGTTCCGTAAGCGGAAGCGTCTCGGCGGTTTGATGCAATCTGGACGCCGGCGGGCAACCGCCGGCGTCTTTCTTTTTGCGCCGCGCCTTCGTGCGCGGCGCGTGCCGGCGACGCGGAACCTAACGCGGAACCTTCGGCGCCGCGGACGCTCCAACGCAGGCCGGCGCTGAGCGCGCCGGCATTCCTTTATCATGGCGCCCCCCGCGCGGCGGGACGCGCGCGGCGCGCCTGTCTGCAACCCCATACCACACGAAGGACGATGAACGCCATCTCGAAAGCTGTCATCCGCCGCGCCCTGCCGGCGCTGCTGCCCCTGCTGATGACCGGCTGCGCCCTCACCCACGGCGCTGCCGCCAAACCCGCGGACGCGCCGGTGGTCAGCCGGTCCGCGACACTCACCCTCACCGCCGACGATTACCGGGCGATGCTCGCCGCGCAGCCGCGCGAGGTGCTGGCGCTCAACGCAGGATCGCAGGACCGCATGCGCGAGCTGGTGCTGGACCTGCACTCGGACGTCGCGCTCGAGCGCCAGGCGCAGGCCGAGGGCATCGCCGACATCCCGCTGGTGGCGGCGCAGCTCGCCGAGGCGCGCCGCCGCATCCTGTCCAATGCACTGCTGCTCAAGGCGCGCGACGCGGTGACGATCCCCGAGGATCTGACCGCGCTCAAGCAGGAGCGCTATCTGCGCGAGAAGCCCAAGCTGTGGACGCTGGAAGGCCGCAAGGTCGCGCACATCCTGCTCACCGAACTCGACGGCTGCCCGTGCAAGGTCGAGCCGCTGGCCGCGCGCGCGGACGCGCTGTACAAGGCGCTGCAGAACGGCGCGGACTTCGCCGAGGCCGCGCGCCAGCAGTCGATGGACAAGGGCAGCGCGGTCAACGGCGGCGTGCTGCCGGACCCGATCCAGCGCGACGGCAAGACGGTGATCGCCTTCGAGGACGCGGTGTTCGCGCTGAAGAAGCCGGGCGACATCAGCCCGCCGTTTCCGACGCAGTTCGGCGTGCACATCGTCAAGCTGCTGGAGATCGTGCCGCCGCGCCAGCTGAGCTACGAGGAAGTGGAGAAGAACATCGAGGCGCAGGTGGTCGGCGCGCTGCGCTTCAACGCGATGGAGCAGTTGCGCGGCGCCCAGTACCCCGACCCGACGACGATCGACTTCGACGCGCTGGAAGCGGTGCTGCGCGAACTGATTCCGGCCGCGCCGGTGGGGCCGGCGGTACAGCCGCCGCCGCGCAAGGCGCGCGGCGGCTGAGGCCGGCGTCCGCGCCATCGCCGACACCGCGCCAACGTTCACATTCAGCAAGGAGACATCGATGACACACGTGCACAAGCCGGGCCTCGCCGCCGGCATCGCCGCCCTGGGCCTGGTGCTCGCCGCCCACGCCGCGCAGGCGGCGGACACGAAGGTCCAGGCCGAAACCAGGGCCGAAACTAGGGCCGTAACCAAGGCGGACGGCAAGGTGCCGGCGGAACAGCGCCGCAACTATGCCGGCGCCGACGAGGAACTGGACCCGGAGTCGCTGCAGGCGGTCCAGGAGAACGAGGCGCGCTTCGCGCCCGCGGCGACGCCGGCGCCGATCGACCTCGCCAAGCTCAAGGGCGAGGAGAAGAAGCTCGCCGAACGCGTCAAGGCGCGCTGGGACGCGCTGATCGCCTTCGACCTGAAGAAGCTCTATGGCTTCGCGACACCGTCGTATCGCAAGGCGCACGACCAGAACTACTTCAACGCCCAGTACCAGAACCGCATCGCGCGCAAGAGCGCGACCATCGTCGATCTGGCCTTCGACGACGACAAGAAGACGCAGGCGCGCGTCACCGTGCGCCTCGACTTCGACATCTTCACGGCCTCGATGCCGATGGCGGCGCCGCTGCCGAGCGTGAGCTGGGAGAAGGAGACCTGGGTGAAGGTCGATGGCCAGTGGTGGTTCGTCGAGCCGCGCTGACACCGGCCGGAGAGGCGTGACGGACGCCGGCGCGGGCTATGCCCGGCGCCGGCGTTCGCGCATCATACCGGCCCCGACGACCGCGGATCCGCAGGCATGAGCAAGCCCATCAGCAACTACTACGACGCCGGCAAGGCGCACGAGGCCATCCAGAAAGGGCAGCACCGGGCCTGGGTCGGCGGCCTGTGGGACGAGATCGGCCGCCTGCAGGGCGAGTTCCTGCGCCAGCAGGGCCTGACGCCGGACATGCGCGTGGTCGATGTCGGTTGCGGCTGTTTCCGCGGCGGCGTCCACCTCGTGGAGTATCTCGATCCGGGCCGCTACTACGGCATCGACATCTCGCAGGAACTGCTCGACGCCGGCTATGACAAGGAGATCGCCCCGCGCGGACTCGCCGCCAAGCTGCCGCGGGCGAATCTGCTGTGCGACGCCGGGTTCACCGCGACGCGCTTCGGCGTGGCCTTCGACATGGGCCTGGCGCAGTCGGTGTTCACGCACCTGCCGTTCAACCACATCCGCCTGTGCCTGACGCGGCTGGCGCCGGCGTTCCGCGTCGGCGGCAGGTTCTACGCGACCGCCTTCATCGTCCCGGACGACCAGGACTGGACGCAGCCGGCGCGCATCCCCAATCTCGATGCGCACACGCATCCCACCGAAGACCCGTACCACTACCGCGTCGCCGACTTCGCCTACTGTGTCGAGCGATTGCCGTGGACGTTCGAGTTCATCGGCGACTGGGGCCACCCGCGCGGCCAGCGGATGCTCAAGTTCACGCGCACGGGCTGAGCTGAAGTCACGGCGCGAGACGTCTGTGATGCAGGAGCGATCGATGGCCGCGATTCGTCGTGCGTGGCGACTGCGCGGCCGGCCGCCGCTCCCACGGGCGATCACGGATCGTGCATGGCGCCCGCCCGCCTTGTCGGCAACTTTCTGGCACGTTATGCTTGTCCAATATATTGGACAAGTTAGCCATGAGAGTCATCAATTTCTCCGAGGCCCGCAATAACCTCAAGAAGGTCATCGATTCGGTCGTTGACGACGCCGATTACGCGGTGATTGCCCGAAGGGACGCGCCAGACGCCGTCGTCATGTCGCTGGACACGTTCAACAGCATGATCGAGACCGTGCACCTTCTGAAGACGCCCGCCAATGCGGCGCATCTCGCGCGCTCGATCGAACAGCTTCGCAAGGGCAAGGTGAGGCCGCGGAAGCTCGTGGATGCCTAGCCGGGTCGTCTGGACCGTCGCAGCCTGGGAAGACTATGTTTACTGGCAATCCCAGGACCGCAAGACGCTCAAGAGAATCAATCTGTTGATCCAGGACACGCTCCGAAGCCCTTTCGTGGGACTCGGCAAGCCGGAACCGCTCAAGGCAAACCTGAGCGGATTCTGGTCGCGGCGCATCGACGAGACACACCGCTTGGTCTATACGGCGCAGGACAGCGATCTGGCCATCGTCGCCTGCCGGTATCACTACGACTGAATCCTGGATCCACGGAACCGGTACACCCGGGTTCCGCGACTTTCCTCGCGGCCAGGCGCCGCTCCTACAATATACTGACGATGACCACGCAGACTACGAGCACCGCGGCGCCGGTCGCGATCCTGGGCATGCATCGCAGCGGCACGAGCTGCCTGGCCGGCAGCCTGGAGGAGGCAGGGCTGTTCCTCGGCGAGGTCAACACGCAGGCGCCGTTCAACGCGCGCGGCAACCGCGAGAACCGCGCGATCATGGATCTGCACGACGACGTGCTGCGCGCCAACGGCGGCGCCTGGGATCAGGCGCCACGCGAGCCGGTGGCGTGGACAGCCGAACAGCGCGCGCGCCTGCGCGAGCTGATCGACGGCTTTCCGACGGACCGCGTCTGGGGCTTCAAGGAGCCGCGCAGCCTGCTGGTGCTCGACGGCTGGATCGAGGCGCTGCCTGCACTGCGCTTCGTCGGCACGTTCCGGCATCCGCTGGCCGTCGCGGCTTCGCTGGCGGCGCGCAATCAGTTCGACACCGACACCAGCTTTCGAATCTGGCTCGCGTACAACCGGCGCCTGCTGGCGTATCAGCAGCGCTACCGGTTCCCGCTGGTGAGCTTCGACTGGCCGCACGAGCGCTATCTGCACGCGCTGGAGGCGCTGGCCGCGCAGCTGGGCCTGGCGCCGCCCGCAGGCGGCTTCCAGTTCTTTGCGCGGGAGCTGCGCAAGAACTCGGCCACGCCGGACGTCGGTCTGCCGCCGGCCGTGCGTGAGGTGTATGCGCGCCTGTTGAGCATCGCGGCATGAACGGCATGTCGGCCGCCCATCGGCCCCGGCTCTCGGTCATCGCCATCTTCTACGACATGGCGCGCGAGGCGCCACGCACGCTGCACTCGCTGTCCGCCGCGTACCAGCGCGACATCACCGCCGGGGACTACGAAGTCATCGCCATCGACAACGGTTCGCGCCAGCCGCTCGATCCGGCGGCGACGACCGCGCACGGGCCCAACTTCCGCCACATCCGCATCGACAAGGCGCAGCCGTCGCCGGCCGCGGCGATCAACCGCGGCGTGCGCGAATCGCGCGGGGAGTACGTCGGCATCCTCATCGACGGCGCGCGCATCGCCTCGCCGGGACTGCTCGCCGCGGCGCTCGAGTGCCTGGAGCGTCATGCACCGGCGGTGGTCGGCACCGTGGGCTTCCACCTCGGGCCGGACATCCAGACGCGCTCGCAGGCGCAGGGTTACAACCAGCAGGTCGAGGACGAGCTGCTGCGCAGCATCGACTGGACCAGGGACGGCTATCGCATGTTCGATGCCTGCGCGCCGGCCGGCGGCAGCCGGGGTGGCTGGCTGTACCGCATCGCCGAAAGCAACCTGCTGTTCCTGCCGCGCGCGATCTACGAGCGCCTGGGCGGTTACGACGAGCGCTTCGATCTGCCGGGCGGCGGCATCGTCAACCTGGACTTCTACAAGCGCGCCTGCGAGCTGGCGGACGTGGCGCTGTTCACGCTGCTCGGCGAGGCGACCTTCCACCAGGTCCACGGCGGCACGATGGCCAACCGCCCGGCCGCCGACGTGCCGCGCGAGCTGGCGGTGTACAAGCAGCAGTACGAGGCCATCCGCGGCAAGCCTTATGAGCTTCCGAATCGCACGCCCAGGCTCTACGGCTATGCGCGCCGCGAGACGCTGCAGTGGCTCCGGTACTCCGCCGATGAGCTGATGAAGAGCTGGGAGCTCGCGACGACCGCGCCGTCCGTGTCCACGCCGCCACCCGCCGACGCCAGGCCCGGCGACGACCACCACCGCGCCTACGTCGGCCGTGCCGAGCACTACGACCTCGCCGCGGGCCTGCAGTTCAGCCTGCTGGTGATGCTGGGCCTGCGCGAGCATCACCGTCTCCTCGACGTCGGCTGCGGCTCGCTGCGTGGCGGGCGGCTGTTCATTCCGTACCTGCGGCCGGACGGTTACTTCGGGCTGGAGCCCCATGCGCAGCTGGTCGAGCAGGGCCTCGCCGAGGAGGTCGGGCGCGATCTGGCCCGGATGCGGCGTCCGCGCTTCGTGCACAACGACCGGTTCGATCTATCCGGCTTCGGCGGCACGCGCTTCGACTTCGCGCTCGCGCAGTCCATCTTCAGCCACACCGGGCCGACGCAGCTGCGGCAGGCGCTGCGGTCCGTGGCGGGCGCGCTCGCGCCGGAGGGCGTGCTGGTCGCCACCTTCGTCGAGCGGCACGAGGACCTGTACAAGGACGAGTGGGTCTATCCGGGCCTGAACTTCTTCGCGTGGAAGACGATCCGCGCCGAGTGCGAGCGCGCCGGCCTGCACTGCGCCAAGCTGGACTGGCCGCATACCCTGCAGACCTGGTTCATCGCCACGCCCAGCGCAGCGGTGCTGGCGCGTTACGCCGACGAAGGGCCGATCGACTTGCTGCCCGACGACGTGATCCTCACCGGAGCGCGCAAGCGCGCCCGCGAGCAAGGCCGCGTGATGCGCTTCCTGCGGCACTTCCGCGACCTGCGCTGAAGCGTCGTCAGTCGCCCGGCAGCAGCAGCGCCCTGGCCTGAAGCGGCATCGCGCCGAAGTAGAGCGGCTCGCGCCACGCCTTGCCGAACGGCCTGCCGACCACGCGCTCGTACTCGGCGCAGAAGCGTGCGAACGGCGACTGCGCGGCCGGCGTGTTGGTGGCGACGCCGCCGTGGAACTGGTGGAAGGTCGCCTCGCCGAGCAGCATCACTGGCTGCAACTGCGGATGCGTCACCAGCCGGTTGTGGATGTGCAGGTTCACGAGGCCGCCGCCCGGTTCGACGAAGCGCTCGTCGAAGCCGCCGATGTCCAGCAGGACCTTGCGCGGTGCCGTGAAGCAGTTCGATTCCGCGATCGGCGCGAAATAGCCGCCGCGCGAGGACACCGCCGGTGCGGCGATGCGGAACAGCTCGTAGCCGTCGCTTTTCCAGTCCACAGTGTCGAGCAAGCGGTCCTCGACCGTTTGATCGTAGCCCTCGGACACGGACTGGTCCTGCGACTTGGGGCCCAGGTGCATGCCCAGCGTCATCACGTAGGCCGGGTTCAGCGCCGAACTCGCCCGGATCATGCCGGACACGACACCCGGCGACGGAATGCGCGCGCCGTCGATCATGCAGCAGACATGCCTCCCGCGCGCCATGCGGATGCCGGCGTTCATCGCCTTGTTCGGCGTCGGCACGTCCGACTCGACGTAGCGGTAGCGGAAGTTGCGCTGCAGCGATTCCACCCAGCGTGCGTCGAGTGCCTCGCGCGAGTTGCTGTCGATGACGATGACTTCGTAGTCCCGCTCGTGCACGTTGCGCTGGAATGCGGTGGTCAGCGCAAACAGCGTGCGCGCCGCTTCGCGGCGCATGTTGTGGAAGGCGACGACGATGCTCAGCGGCGGGTGCAGCCGCCAGGGCCCGCTCATCGACGGCCCTCGGGATGGTGCTTGGCGGGACGCGGCGCGGGACCGGTCACCCTGCGGCGGTCCTCGCAGGCGGCGAGCGCGACCGCGAGTTCTTCGGACTTCCGGCGCTCGGCTGCGAACTGCCGCTTGGCCTCGTCCAGCTGGTTCTGGTGCTCCTCGATCTTGCGCTGGTTCTCGGCCAGCATGTGCTCCTGGAAGGCGATGATGCGCTTGGCTTCGAGCAGTTCGAGGCCCGCCTCCACGGCGGCATGGCGGGCGCGCACGTAGCAACGCTGAGTCGTACCGAGCAGCGCGGCGTCGGACGCAATCAGTCGTTCGAGTCTTCGGCCGAGTGCCGCCGCATCAGGACGAGGCGCGAGCAGATCCTGATACACCTGCACGTAAGGCGAGAACCCGTCGGCTCGATCGGTCGTGGCCGCGTCGGCGCGGTGGTGGTACAGAGCCGGATCGATGAAGCCGTGAATGAACTCCTGCAGCTCGGCCGCCGGCGCGCAAAATCCCAGTTGTGTCAACAATGCGCCGAGGCTCGTCGAGGGATCGTCGATCAAGGCGGCATGGCTGGCGCAGAGGAAGGGTCTGTCCGCCAAGAAGCGGAGTGCGGCCTCCATGTAGCTCGCCCACAGCAGGACCCCTTCGGTGATGCTGCCTCCGACGAAGTGAAATCGCGGGTCGGCGACATGACGCCTGCGCTGCGACTCGGCGCACTCGACCGGATGGCGGATGACCAGCACGTACTGGCGTCGATAACCGGCCTCGTCCAGTACACCATCCCAGAACGGCGCGAGCAGGCACAGCCGTGGATCCTTGACGGCGATGTCCGAGTCCGGCCCGAACTGACTGCGGATCAATGTCGCGGCTTCATTTCTCCAATCCGGAGGCAGGTCCGCCAACCGTCCCGCGAGATCGGAATGCCCGAAGGAATCCCAGCACAGCCCGAGATGCTTGAGCAGGCGGTCGTTGAACTCGACGAGCCGGGCGTTCTCGAAGAAGCCCTTCGGATTGTCGGCATTGGCCGCCAGCACGTCCCGGCCCAGATCGATTCCGGCACAGACCAGTCCGCGCGTCAGCGCGCTGGTCCCGGAACGGTGCGGGCCGAGCACCAGCACGGCCGTGCGGCAGCGGGCCGTGTCATGCAGTGGGCCGGACGTGGCGTTCATCGCCCGAGGCGAGCCTTGAGCTCGTCGATCTGCTTCTGCAGCTGCAGGATGCGATGCTGTTGCAAGCTGAACAGCATCGCTGCCATGCGCGCAAAGCGGTCCAGCTCCAGCCCTGCATACGACCGGTCGGCGGCGGCGCTCGCTTCGCGGGGCTGCTCCCGGAACAGCACGCCGTCCGCGTGGCCGAGATATCTGCGCGCGACCTCGGCATTGGACTCCCGGAAGCGTTCCAGCACTGCCTGCCGGATCGCAGCCGGGATGATGGACTTCGCGTCGAACCTTCCGTTCGCGCCCATGTGCTCGGATAACATCAGCAGCGGATCGCGCAGCCGGTATTTCTGTGAGGCGACCGGTACCGGCAGCTCGTTGAGCATGACGATGAAGTCGAGGACGTCGCGGGCGGGGCTCGGATTGAGGCGGGTCCTGGGCTTCGACAGCGCCGCGACATCCGCGCCGATCAGCGCCGCAAAATCGTCGAGCATGCTGCCGCCGGCGAGCTGGCCGGTCTCGTACACGCGGACGAGGATGTTCTCGGTGCCGAACGCCGACGCCCAGCGGTCGAGGACCGCGGCGTAGTCGAGCCAGCGCAGGCGCTCCGGGTCGTCCACATAGTGTTCGACTGCTGGGCTGCCGCTGATCAGGCCGGACTTCAGCTCCTCGACATAACTCGAGGCGAGCACCTCGTCCTGGCGGCGCACGTAGCAGACGATCTTGGTGTCGTAGCGATCGCGCAGATGCGCTGCGGGCAGCGCCGGATCCACGAGGAAGAGATTCTCCGAGGAGGCGACGAGACGACGCAGGCCGGACCGCCGCGCCTCGGCGAGCATCGCGGCATAGATCGCCTCGGCGCTCGTACCGCGGACGGAGCGTGCATCGGGCAGCTCCGGCTGAAACACGAGTGCGAGTTTGTGCGATGCCTTCTGCAGCATCGGTGTCGCCGGGTAGAGGATGCCCTGTTGGGCGAGCCGCTCGCGGTTGTTCCACAGGAAGTGCTGGAGCGCCGTCGATCCGACCTTGGGCCGGCCGATGTGCAGGTACAGGGTTCTTTTCTTTCCCATGTGCGGACTTCAGGTCTCAGACCTGCGCGATCGCATCGAGCAGATTCGACAGTTCGGCGGCCTGCCTGTCGAGCGTCGTGACCGTCGCCTTGTGCGGGTTGCGGTACTCGGCCCAGTCGCTCCGCTTCAGGCAGTCGGCGATCGCTTCGGCCAGAGGGGCGTGACGGCCGTCGAGGGGCAGCAGGCTGGCGTTGTCGCCTGCAACCAGATCCTCCGACACGCCGCCGGCGTCGGTGGCGATCACCCAGACGTCGCGCAGCAGCGCCTCGCGCACGGTCAGGCCGAAGCTTTCTTTCCATTGCGAAGGAAAGAGCAGCACGTCGATCGAGGCGTAGAACGCGTCCATCGTCTCGCGCGTATAGGCGGGGATGTGTTCCACCGTGCACGGCACGTTCCAGTAGCCGTCGCGCTGCCAGCTCGTGCCGACGTTCTGTGCGGCATCGACGACCTTGAGATGGATGTCGTCGCGGCCGAGCAGCTGCAGGGCGCGGACGATGATGTCGCCACCCTTGATGTGGCCCGGACCGCCGATGAATCCGAACACGGGTGCGCCGCCGGCCTGGCGCCGCCGGTACCCGGACGACGGCGGGCGCACACCGTTCTTGTTGACGACGCAGCGCTCGGCGGCAAAGCCGTTGGCGATGTAGAGATCGCGCTGGAACGCGCTCGGGAAGATCAGCCGGTCGGCCTTGCTCAGTTGCTCGTGCAGGTATGCGGCGCGCCTGACGCTGGCCTGATGGTCGTCGACGCAGTAGCGGCAGCGGTCCGGCGAGATCTTCTCCTGGAAGCAGTAATGTCCAAGTGCGTCGATCATGAACTGGCGCTCGCACAGCCACCAGCAGTCGTGCAGCGTGACGGCGAACGGAATGTGGCGCGCGCGGATCTCGTCGATGAGGTCGGCGCCCAGGGTCTGCACGCAGTGCAGATGGACCACGTGCGGCGCGAAGGCATCCAGCATTTCGGCGAAGCGCGTGCGCACGCGCGGGCTCAGGTACTGCTCGGTGTACGTGAACACGCCCGGCAGGCTGACGGCGACGACGTCGGCGGCACGGGCGCGGTAGCGGCGGATCGAGAAGTCCGGCAGGTGACCGGCCTGCATCGAGGTGAAGGCACTGACCGACCAGCCGTGCTGGCCGGCGAGTCGTTCGGCCATTTCCTCGGCGACGATCGTCGCGCCGCCGAAGCTGGTCGGCGCGAAATAGACGTTGACGATCAGGACGCGCCTAGACATGCGCACGCCCCTTGATCGTGTCCAGCAGCGCCGGATCGAGAGTTTCCGCGATCGCGCGCGTGGTCTGCCGCGCCAGCACGTCGGTGCGTGCCGCCTGGCCGATGCGGCGGCGCCGGTCGGCGGATTCGATCAGATCGGCGAGGCAGAACGCCCAGTCCGCTTCGCCTTCCGCGAACAGGGCGGTTTCGCCGTGGCGCGCCACGTTGAGGAAGTCACCGACCGGGCTGATCACGCAGGGGACTTCCAGCAGCGCCGCCTCGAGGTAACGGATGGCGCTCTTGCAGGCATTGAAGGTGTCGGCGAGCAGCGGGATGACGACGATGTCCGTGTCGGCGACGGCGCCCAGGTAGCCGCGGTAGCTGGAGAACGGGCGGACGAAGATGCGTGCCTCGAAGGGTTTGAGTGCGTCTGGAATACCTGCGTGCCCGGCGATGGTCAGCGAGACGTGGGGGAAGCGTCGCAGCGTCGCCGCCAGCGCCCCGGCGATCAGTTCGAAGTCCAGATCGTGCGCCCGCGAGCCCGACATGTAGCCGATGCGCAGGCTGCCGTCGCGCCGTCCGGTCGGCGTGGCACGCAGGTCGGCGCCGATGGACAGCAGTTCCGCATCGATGGCATTGCGCCAGACGTGGACCGGCTTGCCTTCGAGGTAGGTTCGTGCCACGAGGGCGAGGCCGGGCGTGCTCAGGATTGCGGCGTCGCACTGCTGCATCGCCGCCAGGTACCTGCGGCTGTCGTCGAGCAGATGGGCGCGTTCGGCCGGTGCCAGCGTCTTCAGGTTGGCGTTGCTCTCGTAGATCGTGCGGCAGAACACCGGGTCGTCGATGTCGTAGAAGACCGGCAGTCCGAGGCGGCGCGCTTCCTCGACGTAGCCGCGGAACACGTCGCCGTCGGGGACGCGGTAGAAGATGACCGCGGTGGCCAGTTGCAGCACGTCGAACGAGCGCGGCACGTCGAAGTGGCTGGAGACGACGGTGCCGCAGCCATGCGCGGCCAGTTCCTCGATCTTCTGCATGACCCGGTACTTCTTGCACTGGGGGAGATCCAGCGCACCGATGATCGCCACCGACGGTCGCCCGAAGTGCCGCGCATCGGTGGCGACGTTGACGCCTCTTGCCTTGTCCAGCCACTGGTTGGCGGCGGCCACGCTGTCGAGGGCGGACTCGCGGACGAGGACGTCGAGGACGCGCAGCAGGGTCATGCGCAGGCCGTGGCGTTCGAGATAGGCGCGGGCCGCCGGCAGCCGGGCGTAGTAGCTCTTGGCTCGTGCCAGCAGTGGGATCGAGGGCATCGCTGCGGTCAGACCAGGCAAAAGGGGGTTCCGATCGTGTAATAATGGGCGCCGCCGGGAATCGCGCATTCTAGTGGCGCGCCGGTCTCCAGTCATGCACGCCTCCAGCACACCTTGCAAGCGCGGCTGCGCCGCCCGGGCTGCCGATGTCGAGTGAGCAGGCCGGGCAGCCGCCAGGACAACCGCTGATTCCGCCGTTGCCGCCGCGACGCGCCGGACGTTCCCACTGGGAAGTGTTCCTGACCTCCGTGCGCGCCTTTCTCCTGCGCGAGATGAAGGCCCAGTACGGCCGGGCCCGGCTCGGGTACTTCTGGGCACTCGCGGAACCCGCGGCGACGGTGGCGATCCTGACCGCGCTGCACACCTCGGTGACCGGCGGCGGTGGCGTGATCTACCAGGAAAGCCCGGTCGTGTTCTTCGTCTTCGGCGCGGTGCCGTACTTCCTGTTCTCGAACTCGCTGGCGCAGACGCAGGGCGTGTGCATGAACCAGAAGGGTTTGTTCAACTACCGGCAGATCAAGCCGATCGACATCATGCTGGCGCGCAGCGTCATCGACGCGCTGATGATGACCGGCGTGATGCTGGTGTTCCTGCTGGCGTGGTCGTGGCTGGGACTGAAGATGCCGCAGATCCGCTTGCTCGAACTGGCGATGGCCCTGTTCAGCCTGTTCGCGCTGGGGCTGAGCCTGGGGCTGGTGTTCGAGGTGTTCGGCACGGTGTTCCAGGATCTGCGCAAGATCTTCTCGATCGTCACGCGGCCGCTGTTCTTCGTGTCCGGCGCGTTCTTCACGATGGACATGCTGCCGTCCGGGCTGGGTACGGTGCTGTATCTCAATCCCGTGCTGCACGGCGTGGATCTGACACGCGACGCCGTACTGGCGAGCTACGATTCGCCGGCGAGCTGGGTCTATCTGTGGAGCTGCATCCTGGTCCTGCAGTTCATCGGGCTGGCGGCCTACCGGCGCTATCTGTACCAGCTGATCTGAACATGATCCGCATCGAGCAGGTGACGAAGTCCTACCCCTTGCAGGGATTCGCGCGTTACTACGTGTTTCGCGACCTGAGCCTCACGCTGCCGTCGCGCACGCACATCGGCATCGTCGGCCGCAACGGCGCCGGCAAGTCCACGCTGCTGCGCCTGATCGGCGGCATGGAGCTGCCCGAACAGGGGCGGATCACCGCCGACGGGGCGATCTCGCCGCCGCTGGGCCTGAGCGGCGGCTTCGCGGTGCGGCTGTCGGGCCGCGACAACGCGCGCTTCGTCTGCCGCGTCAACGGCGACGACGTGCAGACCATCGACGAGCGTGTCGCCTTCATCGAGCAGTTCGCGGAACTCGGCGAGTTCTTCGACCGTCCGATGGAGACCTATTCCTCGGGCATGCGCGCGCGCGTGGCCTTCGCCATCAGCATGGCCTTCGAGTACGACTACTACCTGATCGACGAGCTGACCGCGGTCGGCGACCAGAAATTCCGCGAGAAGGCGCAGGCGGCCTTCAACGAGAAGAAGGGGCGTGCGAGCGTCGTCATGGTCAGTCACAATCTCGACCAGCTCAAGCGCGACTGCCAGGTGGGGATCTACATGAAGAAGGATGGCCCGGTGTTCTACGACGACATCGGCAAGGCAGTCGCCGACTACCGAAAGGATCAGCAAGCAGCATGAACCTGCCGTTGCGGTTGCCGGAGTCCCGATCCGGCCGTTACGCGTTGCTCGTGTTGGTGCCCAGCCTGCTGGCCTGGCTGTACCTGCTGGTGTTCGCGGCGGACGGCTATGTCAGCCGTGCGCAGGTGATGGTGGAGAAGGAGTCCAGTCCATCGACTGCTGCGGCCGGCGCGGAACTGGCGCTCGGGCTGCTCAACGTTGGCGGCGGCAAGAGCCGGCAGGACGCGCTGCTGGTGCAGGATTTCATGCGTTCGCGCACGATGCTCGAATACCTCGACGCGGAACTGGGCCTGCGTGAGCACTACAGCGCGCCGAAGGTCGATTTCGTCGGCCGGCTCGCGGCGGATGCCGACCAGAAGGAGTTCCTGGAGTACTACCGCAAGAAGCTGACGATCACGATCGACGACGATTCGCTGATCCTCAACGTCGAGTTCGTGGCCTTCGATCCCGAGTACGCGCAGAAGGTCGCGCAGAAGCTCGTCGAGCGCAGCGAGGAGTTCGTCAACGAGGTGAGTCGCCAGGCGGCGCGGCAGCAGCTTTCCTTCGTGCAGGAGCAGGTCGATCAGGCCAACGAGCGTCTCAAGCAGGCGTCGCGCGAGATGATCGACCTGCAACGCCGCAATGCGGTGTTCAGCCCGGAGAAGGAAACCGAGGCGGTCGGGCAGATCCTGGCGGAGCTGGAAGCCGAGCTGGCCAAGCAGCGGACGCAGCTCAAGGCTCTGACCGGTTACCTGAATGAGACGGCGCCGGACGTGGTGGCGGCCAAGCAGCGGATCGCGGCGCTGGAATCGCAGGTCGAGCAGGAGCGCCGGCGCATGGTCGGCAGCAAGGGGGGCGGCCTCAATGACCTGATGATGGCCTACCAGGACGCGGACGTCGGCCTGCGTCTGGCGACCGAGGTGTACAAGACGGCGCTGGCGACGCTGGAGACCACGCGTCTGGACACCGTCCGCAAGGTCAAGTATCTGGTGCTGGTGGACAAGCCCAGCCTGCCCGATGCGGCCGAGCTGCCCCGGGTTCTGTACTGGACGCTGACGATATTCGTGTTTCTGAATCTGGCCTACTTCGTGATGAGCCTGATCATCGCGACGATCGAGGATCACCGGGAATGAGCTTCAAGCGCTTGCATGGCTGGCTGCTGGGCGCGCTGGTTTCGACCGTCGCGTTGGCGCAGGAGCCGGCCTTCCTGTTCCAGCAGACGCCCGACCGGCCGCTGTCGGGCATGAGCACCTCGCTCAGTCCTGCTTCGCCGGCTCCGGCACCCACGCCGCGCACGACCGAGCCGGCGGCGCCGGACCGCACGGTCGATGAATCCGTCTTCGGCGCATCGCTGTTCAAGGGGCGCTTCGCGCAGCAGTCGTTCCGCGGCTTCAATCCGGACTATCTGGTCAGCGCCGGCGACGTGATCGATCTCAAGCTGTGGGGTGCCTACGATCTGGTGCTGCGCCTGGAGGTGGATTCGCAGGGCAACATCTTCGTGCCCAAGGTCGGTCCGATCCACGTCAGCAATACGCGCAACGGCAGCCTCAATGCCGTCGTCACCGAGGCGGTCAAGAAGGTCTTTCGCGACAACGTCGGGGTGTATGCCTCGCTGGCGAATGCCGAGCCGGTCAAGGTGTTTGTCACCGGCAACGTCAATGCGCCGGGCCTGTACGGCGCCTGGGCGTCGGACTCTCTGCTGCATTTCCTCGACCGCGCCGGCGGCATCAACACCGACACCGGCAGCTTCCTCGACATCACCGTGCGGCGCAGTGGGCAGGAAGTGACGCGGGTCAACCTGTACGACTTCCTGGTGCGCGGCGAACTGCCGCTGATCCAGTTCCGCGACGGCGACACCATCGTCGTCGGTCCGCGCAAGGCCACGGCCCGCGTCGCCGGCGCGGTCAATCATCCGGCGCAGTTCGAGTTCGACGGGCGTATTGCACTCGGCGACCTGCTGGCGCTGGCCGGGGTGGATGGCACCGCGACCCATGTGCAGGTGGTCCGCAACCAGACGCCGGAACGGCAAGTCGAGTATCTGCCGCTGACCGCCGATCTGCGCGCGGTCGCGATCGTTTCGGGTGACGAGGTGAGCGTGTACGCGGACCGCCAGGTCGGCAGCATCATCACCAGCGTCGAGGGCGAGTTCCAGGGGGTCGGCCAGTATGTGTTCCCTTACGAATCCACGCTGGCCGATCTGCTCAAGCGCATCACGCCGACGCCGCGATCGGACCTCGGCAGTGTGCAGATCTATCGCCAGAGCATTGCCGAACGGCAGAAGCAGGCACTCGACGAGATGCTGCGCCGGCTGGAACAGTCGGTGCTGACGGCCCGTTCCGGCACGCGCGAGGAGGCCGAGCTGCGTGCGCGCGAGGCGGAGATCGTGCTCAAGTTCATCGACCGTGCACGCCAGATCGTGCCGCAGGGACGGCTGGTGCTGCACAAGGGCTTCGATCCGGCGTCGGTCGATCTGCAGGACCGCGACGTGATCCGCATCCCGCGCAAGACCAATACCGTTGCCGTGCAGGGCGAGGTGTTCTTCCCCAATGCCTTCGTGTACCGCGAGGGCAAGCCGGTCAGTTACTACATCGAGCAGGCCGGTGGCTTGACGCAGAACGGCAGCAAGGACCGGATCTTTCTCGTGCGCCCCAGCGGCGAGATGGTCGAGGCGCGCGACGGCTGGCTGCTCGCGTCCAGCGTACAGCCCGGCGACGAGATCATGGTGCTGCCCAAGGTGGATTCCAAGAATTTCCAGTTCTCCAAGGAACTGGTGCAGGTCATCTATCAGCTGGCGCTGTCCGCCGGCGTGGTCCTGCGGCTCTGAAGACCGTGGATCATCGCAGCGCGCCGCGCGTTCCGCGCGCGGCCCGGTAAGCCGGGGAACGCCACAGCCGCAGCAGGCTCTGCGAGTGCCAGAGGAAGTGGCGCGGACTCCGCAACGAGCCGCGCCTCGCGTCGTGGACGATGCGCAGGCTGCACAGCTGGTCCACCGTCAGGCCCAGCGCGCGTGCGCGCAGGCACAGATCGACATCTTCGCAGTACATGTGGTAACGCTCGTCGAAGCCGCCGAGGCGCTGGAAGGTTTCGGCGCGCAGCGCCAGGAACAGGCCGGCGAGCCAGACGACTTCGCGCTGCGGCGGCGGATCGCGGGGAATGTCGCGGTCGCGGCCGAACAGCCTGCGGCGCAGCAGTGCTGGCAGTGTCGGCAGATCCCGGCCATTGTCCTCGTCGTCTCCGAGCGAGGTCTGCGCCAGCGGCGCGACGATGCCGCACGCCGGGTTGCCGAGCGCGCGTTCGAGGTCCGGGAACACGGTGTCGGACAGCCGCAGGTCGGGATCCGCGACCAGCACGTACCGGGAGCGGCAGCCGCGCAGTGCGGCGTTGTGGTTGGCGGCGAATCCGCGCGGCCGCGCGTTGCGGATCAGATGTAGCCGCGCACGGATGGCGGGTGGCAGCCGGTCCACGAAGCCGGGGTCTTCACGCGCATTGAGGGTGAGTACGAAGCGGTGTTCGACGCCTTCGAGCTGGCCGTGGATGTCCGCCAGGCCGGCTGCGACGCGCTCGCCATGCCCGTGACTGACGACCGAGATGGTCCAGCGTACCGGAGTGCCGTTCATCGGCCGGACTGCCATTGCGGTGAAGGCTGGCTGCGCAAGCCGTCCCAGGTGCCCTTGCACATGCTCAGCAGCTTGCGCCAGCGGCCCTGCTCGAACACGGCGACCTTGACGATCAGCTTGGCTGCGCCGAGCAGCTCGTAGATCAGCCAGTTCGGGAAACGGCGGGCATGCCGCTTCGCCAGCAGGATGCGGTTGCGGCTGATGTAGTAGTGGCGCAGCGCGCTGTGGTGGGTGGGGAACACCGGGATCAGTCCCAGCAGCCGGTTCTTGCGTACTTCGCCGAGCCGGTGGTCGAGGACCGCATCGGGTGTGGCCAGGATCTCGAAGCCCTGGCTGCGCGCGCGCAGGCAGAAGTCGGTGTCCACCAGGTCGATGAACAGCCCCTCGTCGAAACCGCCGAGTTCGCGCCAGACGTCGATGGAGATCAGCATGCCGGAGCCGATGGCGAGATCGACCGGCGTCGGGCGGTCGAGTTGCGCGGCGACGGCGAAGCGGAAACGCAGCCACTGCCCGGCGTCCGACTGGGGCCAGCGACAGCGGATGTCGGGATGGGCGTAGGCGATCGTCGGGACCACTGCCGCGATCGACTGCGGATCGGCGTGACTGCTGCGTGCGGCGAGCAGCGCGCCGACCATGCCGGGCGTCGGGGTGCTGTCGTGGTCGAGAAGCAGCGACGTGGTCGCGCCCAGAGCGGCCGCGGCCTCGATGCCGCGATTCAGCGCCGCGGCGAGTCCCAGATTGCGGCCGAGTTTCAGCAGATGCACGCGCGTGCGCTCGGTGCCGTCGAGCGTATCGAGCGCCGGTTCGGTGCGCGAACCGTTGTCGACGATCACCACACGCGCGGTTTCACGCAGGACGGCGCGCACCCGCTCGGTCAGGCCGGCGGGTGGGTCATAGGTGACGATCACGCCCACGACGTGATCAGTTGCCGTCGAGCTTGTCCGGCGAAGATCCATCGGCGTTGCTTCAGTGCGTGGTGGCCGGAGCGTGTCTCGGCGCCAGATTCTGGTAGGCCCACAGGTAAATCGCCACGAACACCGTGATGCCGGCCAGCAGCAGTTCGGTGCGGTCGCCAACCGATGACGCAATGACGGCGGCGACGGCCACGCAGGCCAGGATCGGCAGCGACGAGTAGTCGCGGCCGGCGGCGCGCACACCGGAAATCCGGTGCCGCAGCCGGTGATGCAGGTGGTCGCGATCGGGCAGGTAGAACGGCCGCGATGCGTGCCAGCGCCGGGCCATCGAGAAGATCGTTTCCCAGATCGGATAGATCAGGACCAGGACCGCGAACCACGGCGATACCGTGCTCGACCCTTGCACGACCATCACGGCGATGGCCCCGGCGACGGCGCCGTTGAAGTAGGCGCCGCCGTCACCGAGGAAGATCCGGCCGAACGGGAAGTTGAACGCGAAAAAACCGAGGTTTGCGGCAGCCATGCCGTAGCTCAGGCTGGCGAGCGGGGCCTGTCCGGTGTGCGCGGCGGTCGTGCCCAGTGCGGTGAAGATCAGGATGCTGGTGCCCGAGCACAGGCCGTTCTGGCCGTCGATCAGATTGAATCCGTGGGAGACGCTGGCGACGGCGAACGCGAACAGACCGATGCGGATCGGCGTCAGGTTGAAAGCATGGTCGAACGGCGAGATGCCGATCGACGAGATGCCATACCCGTCATGGGCCACGCTGAACAGCAGGGCGGCGCCGATCGCGACGGCGTAGCGCAGCGCAGCGGGCACGGCGCGTGTCAGATCCTCCATCAGCCCGGCGACGAAGACGATGGTCAGGCAGCCCCACAGCATCCACAGGATCTTGGCGGTGAGGTCGGGCAGCGTCGGCGACAGCAGCGCCAGCCCGGTCAGGCCCGCTGAATAGACGGCGATACCGCCGACCCGGGGCACCGTCGCGGTGTGGACCTTGTGATGGGACTCGTCGGGCGCATCACCCGTGAGGCGGATGTGCCAGCGCCTGCCCAGGATCAGCGCCGCCGTGCATGCGGCGCTGACGAGAAGCACGATGGACAATTGACTGCCGGTCATGGGCGGTGGCACGATGCCTCGGAATCACGCAGGTGACAGCACTGCGTGGTGTGTGGACGGAACGCCATGATGGAGCGGCGTGCCCAAGAATTCTAACAAGGGATTGTCTGACACCTGCCCGTGCAGAAGGATGCGAACGGTCGGCTCGTGAGAAATGCTCCCCTGATTTCGATGTGTGGGTTCCGGCAAGTGAGCGTGTCGGTGTGCGCGCTCGGTATCGTGGTCGCCGCCTCGATGCAGAAGGTCGGCGCTGCGGACCGGACAGTGGATACGCTCGATGTGACGCAGGTCATTGTTGCTGGCACGGCCATTGCTGACTATAGGCCGGCGACGCCGGCAGAATACGCGGCCGCCGCCGATGCGATCCTGGACGCGGTGAGTGCGCCGACGGTGCGCAGGGGCTCGATCGTCGGGGCCGTGGCGGTGGATCTGCTGAACATGTTTGCGGGTGGAGCCGGCGCGCCGCAGGACGTGGTCAAGGCAAAACCGCTGGACAGCAGGACGGTGGCGCAGTGAACGGGTCGTGCGGTTCGTGTGGACGTGCAGAGTTGACGTGGTATGCTATGTACTCAAATTGGGGTACACAAATAGTGTTCGGGCGATGCGTGTGCTTGCTTGCCCGCGAACTTTAACGGGACTTTTACGGGGTTTTCAGTGAACAAAGCTATCGTGATGTCTTTGGCGGTTTGCCTCGCCGGCGGCCCGATCATTACCGCAGTGACGAGCGCGCCGGCGGTTGCGGCGCAGTCCACCGAGGCTGGCGTGCTGTCTCAGGCCGAGGCGGTTGCTTTCGCGAACAAGCTGGGAATGACGTTGCCCGAGGCGGTCAAGGCAGGCTACCTGAGCCCGGCCAAGGTTCCCGGAACCTACGTGATCACCGAACGCGGTGCGGGTGCCGTCGGTGTGCCGGTCGTCGGCAAGCTGACGCCGCTGCAGATCACCGCGCTGGTCGCCGGCGTGCTGGGCTTGACCTTCGTCGTGGTCGATTTCCTCGACGACAGCGACGGTCCGCGCGCGACGCCGACCGCGACGCCGACCGCGACGCCGACCCCGTCGCCGACGCTGCCGCCGGTGCCGACGCCGACGCCTTCCCCGACCCCGGCGCCGACCGGTGGCAACGGTGGCGGTGGCACGACGACCACCACCACCACCACGACGACGCCGTAAGCGCGGTCCCGGTTGCGCCTGGAAAGGCTAGCTCAAGCTAGCCTTTCTTTTTGGGCACGATCCGTCGCAACTCGGCGCCGGATGCGCGGGCCCTGGAGAATCACGCGTCGATGAGGTCAAGCACGCCCTTCCCGATCCCGGCGGTGGCCGCACGATGGGTCGTGCTGGCCTGTCTGCTCGGCGCGTCGAGCGTCCATGCCGCAGCCATGGCCGGAGATGCCGCACCGATCCGGTCTGGAACGCTGCGCCTGAGCGAGCCGGGCGAAGCCGTGACGATCGCGGTGGAAGTGCTCGGCGCGGTCGGGCAACCGGGCCGCGTGACGCTCTCCCCGCTCGCGGCGACGGTGGACGCCGTCGTGCAGGCCGCCGGTGGATTGCTGCCCGACGCGTATCGATTCGGCACGATCGTGCTGCGCGCCGGTGCGGATGCGGGCGCCGGCGTGGCGGCGTGCGTGTCAGCGGCGGATCTGCAGGCGAGTCTGCTGCTCGGCGACGATGCGGCGCTCGGTGGCCGCCGCGATCTGGTCGAGGCGCTCCGCTCCGGCCGGCTGCACAGGGTCGGCCAGCAGGCCGCAGTGCTCGGCGACGAGCCGCCGCCGCCGCTGTCGCTGCAACAGGGGGATGTCGTCGTGGTGCCGGCGCGCGCTGCGGCCGTTTACGTGCTCACGCCGGGTGCGCGCATCGTCAGGTTGCAGCATGAAGCCGCGCTGCGTGCCGAGGCGTACCTGCGCCGCGCAGATCCGGAAGCGGCTGCGCATCCCGGCCGCCAGGTCCTGCTTTTCCCGAACGGGCGCGAGGTCGAACTGAGCCTGAAGCCGTGGCGCTATGAGCCGACGATGGTGCCACCGGGATCGCTGATCGCTCCCGCGGTCGATTGCCTGCCCAGTGAGTGAACGACTGCGGTCGATGCCCGTCCTGCGGCGCGCGATGGTCGTCGTGTTGCTTGCCGCGGCGACGACAGGTGCGCAAGCAGCAGACGTGCGCTATGGCCCGTCCGGCTATCCGGCGCTGCTGACCAGTCCGACGGCGGCGATGCCGCCGAGCGGGACGCTCGGCGTGGGCCTGTCGCTGGCACCGCCCTACAACACGCTGTACCTGTCGGCGCAGCCGGCGTCCTGGCTGCATGCCGGCGCGCGCTACATCGAGATCACCAACCGCTACTACGACGACAGCCGCGACACCGGGCAGACGTTCAAGGACAAGTCCTTCGACGTTGCGGTGCGTCTGATCGAGGAGTCGGATGCGTGGCCGTCCTTGGTCGTCGGACTCAACGACTTTGGCGGCACCGGCCTGTTCGCCTCGGAGTACATCGTCGTGACGCGGCGCTGGTACGACTGGTCGTTCACCGCGGGTCTGGGCTTCGGCCGCTTCGGCACCTATGGTGACGTGCGCAATCCGTTCGCCGCGCTGTCGCTGCGCTCGAACGAGCGCGAGCTGCTCGCGCCGGCGCGCGCGCGCGGCGGCGTTCCGGACTGGGACAAGTGGTTCTCCGGCGCGCGGGCCAGCCTGATCGGTGGTGTCGAGTGGACCCCGCGCGAGCGGCCGTGGTCGGTGCAGGTCGAACTGGACGGTAACGACTACTCGGCCGATCCCTCGACCAAGCGGTTAGACGTGCGCTCGCGGATCAACGCCGGCCTGCGCTACCACCTCGGTGGCGGCTGGTACGCCGGGCTGGGTCTGATCCGCGGCGATACCCTGGTCGGCCAGATCGGTACCGCGATCCAGGCGGGCAGCGCGCGATCCAGGATCAAGCAGCAGGAGTTGCCCGCGGCCTTTCACCTGCGCCCGCCGGAGTACCGGTGGAACACGGCGACCGTGGACACGCCCGAAGGCATGCAGCAATGGATCGACGATCTGGCCGCGAGGCGCATCGTCGCCCACGCCGCGAACCTCGACGAGGAGACCGGCACGCTGACGCTGTGGCAGAGCAACGGTGTTTCCGACCGCAGCCTCGACGTCCTGCGCACCGCGGGACGCGCGAGCCTCGTGCATCTGCCCGACGACGTCGAGAGGCTGGAGGTCGTGGAAGTCTCCGGCGGCATGGACGCGCTCAGCCTCACGGCGCGGCGCGAGGATCTGGACGCGGAAGCGCGCGGACTGGCGACGACGGACGAGCTGCGCGTGACCACCGAGCTGCGGTCGCAGGCCTCGGTGCCGCGTGCGACCGCGGATTACCCGAACCTGCTGGAATATCCCACCTGGCTGTACGGCTATAGTCCGGCGATCCGCGCCAACATCGGCGGGCTCGAGGGCTTCTTCGTCGGCCAGCTGCTGGTGAAGCCCTTCATGACCCTGCAGCTGACGCCGGGGCTGAGTGTGTCGGCGGTCGGCGCGCTGAGCCTGTACAGCGACCTCGACAAGCTCAAGCAGCGCAACTCCAGTGAATTGCCGCACGTGCGCAGTGATCTGGAGAGCTACCAGTCCACGCACGACCAGTGGTGGCTGGACCGGCTGGAGGTCAATCAGCTGTTCCCGCTCGGGCGCGACTGGTTCGGTCGGCTGTCGGCCGGTATCTTCGAGGAGATGTACGGCGGGGTCGCCGCCGAAGTGCTGTACCGGCCGCTGACCTCACGGCTCGCCTACGGTCTGGACGTCAACTACGTCAAGAAGCGTGGCTACGACCAGCTGTTCACCTTCCTCGACTACCAGGTCGCCACCGGACATTTCACCGTGTACTACGACACGCCTTTCGAGGGGCTGGTGGTCAAGGCCAGTGCCGGGCGTTACCTGGCCCGCGACGTCGGCGTCACGCTGGATCTCTCGCGCCAGTTCCGCAACGGCGTCGTGTTCGGCGCGTTCGCGACCAAGACCAACGTGTCGGCCGCGGAGTTCGGCGAAGGCTCCTTCGACAAGGGCATCTACCTGAGCATCCCGCTGACGTTGTTCTACCCGTCGGCCAATCGCGGCGAGGTCAACTTCAATTACCGATTCCTCACGCGCGACGGTGGTCAGAAGGTGCGCGACGGCCGCGATCTGTGGGGTGTGGTCGGGCGCTACACCGCAGGGCAGGTCTATGAAGATTGAGCGACGCCCGCGGACCGGCGGCATCGCAGGCATCGCTTGCATCGCGGTGGCCGGCTTGCTGGCGGCTTGCAACACCGTGAACACGCTGGTCGAGGAGCGCGCCGGCGGTGAGCAGGCTGGCACGCCGATGACACGGGCCATCACCGGTCTGGCCGATCTGCCTTTTGCTTCCGCCTATGTCCGTTCCGGCGATCGTTTCGAGGGTCTGCTGATCCTCGGCAGCATCGACGCCGGCGGCGCGCAGACCTGGTACGGGCGCGATGGGCTGGTGTTGCAGCTCGACGGCGATCGCGTGACCTACAGTCGTGGCCTGCCGGTGGATGTGCTGGAAACGTATCCCGCCGACGTCGGTGGCGTCGAGCCGACTCAGGACTGCGGCGACGGCGTCAGCCACACCGAGCCGCCGTCCCTGTTCTATACACGTCTGCGCGGCGCGGTCGATTATCTCGCCGAGCAGCGCATCGACCTGCGCTGCCGGATCGAGGCCCTCGTCACGCCCGCCTACGGCGGCGCCGCGATTCGCATCGACGAGACCTATCGGGTGCTCCCTTACCGCCACACGCAGCGGCGCAGCCTGTGGTTGCACCCGCAGACCCGGCAACTGCTGCGTCTCGAATATGGGCCGCATCCGGCGGCGCCGGAACTCTCGATCGTCTGGATCAAGCCCCCGGCGCGGCGCTGAAGGCGAGTCCATCACGATATACCGATAGGGGTATCGGCGGAAGCGGTTGCCCGGCCTGCGCCAAACCCGGACAATACGCGCCCCTTTGTCTGCCGGTGAGCGTGATGCCGACGCGTTTCGAGCTGGCCAATGCCATTCGCGCGCTTGCGATGGATGCGGTCCAGAAGGCCAATTCGGGCCACCCGGGCATGCCGATGGGCATGGCCGACATCGCCGAGGTGCTCTGGAACGACTTCCTGTCGCACAACCCGGGCAATCCGCAGTGGCCGAACCGCGACCGTTTCGTGGTCTCCAACGGTCACGGGTCGATGCTGCTGTACGCGCTGCTGCACCTGACCGGTTATGACCTGCCGATCGAGGAGCTAAAGAACTTCCGTCAGCTGCACTCGAAGACGCCGGGCCATCCCGAACACGGCATCACGCCGGGTGTCGAGACGACGACCGGGCCGCTCGGGCAGGGGCTGGCGAACGCGGTCGGCATGGCGATCGCCGAGCGCGTGCTGGCGACCCAGTTCAACCGCGACGGTTTCCCCGTCGTCGATCACCACACCTACGTGTTCGTCGGCGACGGTTGCCTGATGGAAGGCATTTCGCACGAGGCCTGTTCACTGGCCGGCACGCTCGGCCTGAACAAGCTGATCGTCTTCTACGACGACAACAGCATCTCGATCGACGGTGAAGTGGAAGGCTGGTTCCGCGACGACACGCCGGCGCGCTTCGAAGCCTATGGCTGGCAGGTCGTGCGCAACGTCGATGGCCACAATGCCAACGAGATCCGCAAGGCGATCGAGACCGCGCGCGCGTCGGCCGACAAGCCGACACTGATCTGCTGCAAGACCATCATCGGGTTCGGCGCGCCGACGCTGCAGGGCAAGGAGAAGTGCCACGGCGCGCCGCTGGGCGAGGCCGAGATCCTGCTCGCGCGCGATCAGCTCGGCTGGTCGCACACGCATTTCGAGATTCCGGCCGAGGTGCGCGCGGGCTGGGATGCGCGCGCGGCCGGTCAGGCGCGCGAGCAGCGCTGGCAGGACCTGTTCGATGCCTACGCGGCTGCTTTCCCGCGGGAAGCGGCCGAGCTGCAGCGCCGCCTGCGTGGCGAGCTGCCGGCCGACTGGAAATCGGTGGTCGAGGCGCTGCTGGCCGAGACGCGCGCGGCCGACAAGCCGGTGGCGACGCGCAAGGCATCGAAGAACGTGCTCGACATCGTCGCAGTGAAGCTGCCCGAGCTGTTCGGCGGTTCGGCCGACCTGTCCGAATCCAACTGCACCGACTTCAAGGGGCACAAGCCGCTGCGTGCGGGCCGCTTCGCCGGCAATTACGTCAACTACGGCGTGCGCGAGTTCGGCATGTCGGCGATCATGAACGGCATCGCGCTGCATGGCGGCCTGATTCCGTTCGGCGGCACGTTCCTCGTGTTCTCCGACTACGCGCGCAACGCGCTGCGCATGGCGGCGCTGATGAAGCAGCGCAGCATCTTCGTGCTCACGCACGATTCGATCGGGCTGGGCGAGGACGGGCCGACCCACCAGGCGGTCGAGCACGTCGCCTCGCTGCGCCTGATTCCGGGGCTGCAGGTCTGGCGTCCGGCCGATGCCTTCGAGACGGCGGTGGCCTGGACCTGTGCGATCGAGCGCCACGACGGACCGTCGGCGCTGGCACTGTCGCGCCAGAACCTCAGCCCGCAGGTGCATCCGGACGCGCACCTGTCCGACGCCCGTCGCGGCGGCTATGTGCTGTGGGAGCCGGCGGGTGAGCCCGAGCTGTTGATCATCGCGACCGGGTCCGAGGTGCAGCTCGCCGTCGAAGCCGCGAGGAAGCTGGCCGAGAAGGGCCGGCGCGCGCGGGTCGTGTCGATGCCTTGTGCGGAGCGCTTCATGGCGCAGGACGCCGGTTACCGCGATGCGGTGCTGCCGCCGGCGCTGCGCCGGCGCCTGGCGATCGAGGCCGGCGTGTCGCTGTACTGGCGCGCCTTCGTCGGCTTCGATGGCGACGTCATCGGTGTCGATCGCTTCGGCGAGTCGGCGCCGGCCGCCGCGGTGTTCAAGCTGTTCGGATTCACCGTGGACAACGTCGTCGCCAGGGCCGAACGGCTGTTGGCGTAAAATGTTGCGTCGTCGTTCCCGCGCATGCGGGAATCCAGGCGGCGCGCAGCGCCGTTCGGGTGTGGCGTCACTGGATGCCCGCTTGCGCGGGCATGACGAGGTGAGGACGCCCGACATTCCATGCATCGAGAGGACAGTGAAATGGCAGTCAAGGTAGGCATCAATGGCTTCGGCCGCATCGGCCGCAACGTGCTGCGCGCGGCAGTGCAGAATTTCGGCGACATCGAGATCGTCGGCATCAACGATCTGCTCGAGCCGGACTACCTCGCCTACATGCTGCGCTACGATTCCGTGCACGGCCGCTTCAAGGGCGACGTCGCCGTCGAGGGCCACACGCTGCTCGTCAACGGCCGGAAGATCCGCCTGACCCAGGAGCGCGACCCGGCCAACCTCAAGTGGAACGAAGTCGGCGCGGACATCGTGCTCGAGTCCACCGGCCTGTTCCTCGACAAGGCTTCCGCCGAGAAGCATCTCGCCGCCGGTGCGAAGAAGGTGATCATGTCGGCGCCGTCGAAGGACGACACGCCGATGTTCGTCTTCGGCGTGAACCACCAGACCTACGCCGGCCAGGCCATCGTCTCGAATGCCTCGTGCACCACCAACTGCCTGGCGCCGCTGGCCAAGGTGCTGCACGACAAGTGGGGCATCAAGCGCGGCCTGATGACCACGGTGCATGCCGCCACCGCGACGCAGAAGACCGTCGATGGCCCATCGAACAAGGACTGGCGCGGCGGGCGCGGCATCCTGGAGAACATCATCCCGTCGTCCACCGGCGCGGCCAAGGCCGTCGGTGTCGTCATTCCGGCGCTGAACAAGAAGCTGACCGGCATGTCCTTCCGCGTGCCGACCTCGGACGTCTCGGTGGTCGATCTGACCGCGGAGCTGGAGAAGCCGGCGACCTACGCCGAGATCTGCGCCGAGATGAAGGCGCAGAGCCAGGGCGCGCTCAAGGGGATTCTCGGCTACACCGAGGACAAGGTCGTCGCCACCGACTTCCGCGGCGATGCGCGCACCTCGATCTTCGATGCCGAGGCCGGCATCCAGCTCGACCCGACCTTCGTCAAGCTGGTGGCCTGGTACGACAACGAGTGGGGCTACTCCAACAAGTGCCTCGAAATGGTCCGCGTGGTGGCGGGCAAGTGACGCCGCTTTGCGGCGTCATCCCCGCGTAGGCGGGGATCCAAGCTCCCCGCGCAAGCGGGGAGTACTGTTTCCGGGCACAAATCTGGATTCCCGCTTTCGCAGGAATGACGAAGCTCAAGGAGTTTGCAGATGACCGTCCTCCGCATGTCCGATCTCGACCTGGCCGGCAAGCGCCTGCTGATCCGCCAGGACCTCAACGTGCCGATCCACAACGGCAAGATCACTTCCGACGCGCGCCTGCGCGCGTCGCTGCCGACGCTCAAGCTCGCGCTGGAGAAAGGCGCGTCGGTGCTGGTCGTCTCGCACCTGGGCCGCCCCAAGGCCGGGAAGCTCGATCCCGACGCCTCGCTGACGCCGGTCGCCGGCTGGCTGTCGAATGCGCTGGAGCGCACGGTGCCGCTGGTCAGCAACTGGATCGACGGTGTCGCGCTGGAGCCGGGCCAGATCGCGCTGGGCGAGAACACGCGCTTCCTCAAGGGCGAGAAGGACGACGACGAGGCGCTGGCGAAGAAGATGGCGGCGCTGTGCGACGTCTATGTGATGGACGCCTTCGGCACTGCACATCGCGCCGAGGCCTCGACGCATGGCGTCGCCCGGTTTGCACCGATCGCCTGCGCCGGCCCGTTGCTGGCGGCCGAGCTCGATGCGCTGGGCAAGGCGCTGGCGAATCCGAAGCGCCCCCTGGCGGTCATCGTCGGCGGCAGCAAGGTCTCGACCAAGCTCGACCTGCTCAACAATCTCGCCGACAAGGCCGACCAGCTGATCATCGGCGGCGGCATCGCCAACACCTTCCTCGCCGCGGCCGGGCACAAGGTCGGCAAGTCGCTGTGCGAGATGGAGATGATCGACACCGCCAAGGCGATCCGCGCCAAGATCCAGGCGCGCGGCGGCGACATCCCGCTGCCCGAGGACGTGGTCGTCGCCACCGAGATCTCCGCCGAGGCGCGCGCCGAGGTGCGTGCGGTCGGCGACATCCACGACGACGAGATGATTCTCGACATCGGCCCGAAGGCGCGCGCAAAGCTCGCCGAGCAGCTGAAGAGCGCCGGCACGATCGTATGGAACGGGCCCGTCGGCGTGTTCGAGTACGACGCCTTCGCCGCCGGCACCAAGGCGCTGGCCAGGGCGATCGCCGAGTCGCAGGCGTTCTCGCTCGCCGGTGGCGGCGACACGCTCGCGGCGATCGACAAGTTCGGCGTCGCCGACCGCATCGGTTACATCTCCACCGGCGGCGGCGCGTTCCTGGAGTTTCTCGAAGGCAAGACCCTGCCCGCGGTGGCCGCGCTGCAGGCGCGCGCGCAGCGCTGATCGCGCCCGGGCTTGAAAGAAACGGGGCCGCGCCGCCATAGTGGCGCGGCCCTTTCGCCTGAGGAGTCCGGGTCGATGAAACGCTTCGCCGCGCTGTTCCTCGTCTTCGCGTCCGCACTGCTGTCCGGCTGCGGCTACAACACCCTGCAGAGCCAGGACGAGCAGATCAAGGCGGCCTGGGCCGAGGTGCTGAACCAGTACCAGCGCCGCGCCGACCTCGTGCCCAACCTGGTGAACACCGTGAAGGGCTACGCGGCGCAGGAGGAACGGGTGCTCACCGAGGTCACCAACGCGCGCGCGCGCGTCGGCCAGATCAACGTCTCGCCGGACATGGTCAACGATGCCGCCGCGCTGCAGCGCTTCGGCGCGGCGCAGGGCGAACTGTCCGGCGCGCTGTCGCGCCTGCTGGTCGTCGCCGAGAACTACCCGCAGCTCAAGTCCGACGCCCTGTTCCGCGACCTGCAGGCGCAGCTCGAAGGCACCGAGAACCGCATCACCGTCGCGCGCAACCGCTACATCCAGGCGGTGCAGGCCTACAACACGACGGTGCGCTCGTTTCCGAGCAATCTCACGGCGATGATGTTCGGCATGCAGGTCAAGCCGAGTTTCACCGTCGAGGACGAAAAGACGATCGCGCAGCCGCCGAAGGTGGACTTCGGCGGCTGACGATGCGCGCCGCCGCGCTGCTGGCCGGCTTCCTCGCGCTCGCCGCCGCCGTCTGGGCGGAAGTCGCGATCCCGCCGGTCGCGCGCGTCACCGATCTCACCGGCACGCTCACGGCGGCGCAGCAGCGGGAGCTGACGCAGCGCCTGATCATGTTCGAACAGGCCAAGGGCAGCCAGCTCGCCGTGCTGATCGTGCCGACGACGCAGCCGGAGACCGTCGAGCAGTACGCGCTGCGCGTGGCCGAGGCGTGGAAGCTCGGCCGCAAGGGCATCGACGACGGTGTGCTGCTGCTCGTGGCCAAGGACGATCGCGCGCTGCGCATCGAGGTCGGCTATGGCCTCGAAGGCGCGCTGCCGGACGCCATCGCCAAGCGCATCATCGCCGAGACCATCACGCCCTCTTTCCGCGACGGCGACTTCTACGGCGGGATCGCGGCGGGCGTCGGCCAGATCATCGCCGTGATCAACGGCGAACCGTTACCGGAGCCGGCGGCCGACCATCAGGCCGAGCTGGACCGCGAGGGCAATCTCGTCGCCGGACTGGTGGTGGTCGGCTCCATCGGCCTGCTGCTGCGCGGCGTGCTCGGGCTGTTCCCGGCGGCGCTGCTCGTCGCGGTGATCGTGTTCCTCGGCGGCTGGGCGTACATGGGCGACTACAAGCTGCCGCTGTTCCTGGCCGTCGCCGGCTTCTTCATGACGCTGACCTCGGGACGCGGCGGTGGCGTCGGCGGCATCCGCTCCGGTGGCGGTGGGTTCGGTGGTGGGGGCGGTGGTTTCCGCGGCGGTGGCGGCGGCTTCGGCGGCGGCGGCGCGTCGGGGCGCTGGTGAGCGGGCGATGAAGGCCATGTCGCGGATACTCCGGCACCTGTGCAGCGGCGGCTTCGCGCTGCGGCGACGTTTCGGCGCCGACACGCTGGCGGCGATCGAGCGCGCCGTGCGCGACTGCGAGACACGCCACGCCGGCGAGATCCGCTTCGCCGTCGAGGCAGCGCTGCCGCTGGGCAACCTGTGGCGCGGCCAGGCACCGCGCGAGCGCGCAATCGACGTGTTCGCGCAGCTGCGCGTCTGGGACACCGAGCACAACAACGGCGTGCTCATCTACGTGCTGCTCGCCGACCGCGACGTCGAGATCGTCGCCGACCGTGGCGTCGCCGGCGGCGTGGTCGCCACGGATGAGTGGGAGCGCTGCTGCCGGATCATGGAAGACCATTTCCGCGCAGGCCGCTTCCGCGAAGGCGCGATCGCCGGCATCGAGGCCGTCGCCGATGTGCTCGCGCGCCATCCGCCGGGTCCGCGCTCGCGCGCAAACGAACTGCCCGATCGGCCGGTCGTGCTGTAGGCGCTTGTCCGCTGCGGGGGCGCGGCGCATGATCGGCGCGGGCCGCAGGGGGTGGACATGCGCATCGCGCGTTGGTGGGTCGGCATGGTGCTGGGCGGGATGCTCCACGGTGCGGCCGCGCTCACCCCTCTGCCGGAAGCGCTGGCGCACGTCAGTGACCTGGCCGGTGTCTTCGACGAGGAAACGGCACAGCGCCTGGGCGGCGTGCTGTCCGACTACGCCGCCGGCAGCGGCGTGCGCATCGCGGTGCTGACCGTCGATCGCACCGAGGACGAGACCGCCGAGGCGTACGCCGGCCGGGCACTGCGTGCCTGGCAGACCGGCGATCCGTCGCGCCGCGGCGCGCTGCTGCTGTGGACCGCGCAGGGCCAGGTCGTGGTCCGGGTCGGTGAGGGGCTGCGCACGCGGATCACCGACGCGCAGGCGCGGGCGGTGCTGGACGAGGCGGTGATTCCGCTGTCCGCGCTCGGCAAGTTCGATCAGGCGCTGATGCTCGGCGCATACCGACTGATCCAGGCTGCGAACGACACCGCCGCCGAGTCCGCCGCCGGCGCCGAGCCGGCGTCCGAACCGGGGCAGCCGCCGCCAGCGGAACCGCCGGCCGATTCCGCTGCGCGCGACGATGCACCGTTTCCGCTGCTCGCCGGGGCCGACCTGGCGCTGCGGCAGGATCTGCAGCGCATCGCCGGGGCGTTCACCGAGGATCCTGCGGCGGCCCTGGCCTGGGTCTTGTCCCGCGCGCAGGCGCAGGCCGCGGCCTTGCCCACGGTGCTGCCGGACGCGCTGACGCGGATGCTGCAGGCGCCCGAGGAACTGATCGCGCTGGCGGTCGCGTTCGTCGCCTGGCTGTTCATCGTCAAGGCCGCGTGGCGTCTGACCGGTGTCGTCGCGGTGCCGGTCTGCGTGCTGCCGATGGGCCTGGCCGTCCTGCTGTGGCCGCTGACGCGCTTCACCGAGCTGTGCCTGCTGGTGCTGCTCGCCCCTCCGCTGGCCGGCATTGCCTGGCTGCTGTGGCGCAGGCGCGTGCGCCGCGGTGCGCAGGCGGCGGCGGCGCCCAACGCCTACGCAGCGTGGCTGGCGGCGCAGCAGCAGAAGCAGAGGCACGAGCCGCCGCAGTCGCCGACCGACGCCGCAGCACGTCCGCCGGGCGTTCGCCACGCAGGCGCGCTGCGCCCGATGCACGGCGCCGCGCCGCCGGCCGCCGGCGCGCAGCGGCTGGCGGACCTGCTCGATCGTCTGCACGCCGCAGGTACGGCCACGCCCGCGCTGGACCGCGTGCTGGTTCGCTGGCGCAGCCTCGCGTCGCCACAGTACCGGCAGCAGCGCACCGCACTGCTCGTGACCTTCCTCGTGCTCGCGGTGTTCTTCCTGCCGGTGGCGCTCGTCGCGGCACTGGCGTGGACGGTCTCGGAGCTCAACGCGCTCAAGTCACCCGGCCAGACGCTGTCCGGATTCTTCCAGCAGCTGTCCCGCGAGGCGCAGGCGCTGCAGCGTTTCCAGGGGCATCGCTGAGCGGTGCTATGCTCTCGCGCTGTCGAAGGGGCCTCCACCGCGGGGTCGAACACGGAGAATCCGCTTGCGCTTCCAGGGCACCGAAAACTACGTCGCCACCGACGATCTGATGATGGCGGTCAACGCCGCGGTGACCCTGCAGCGTCCGCTGCTGGTCAAGGGCGAGCCCGGCACCGGCAAGACCCAGCTGGCGCGTGAGGTGGCGCGCGCACTGAACCGCCCGTTCTACGACTGGGCGATCAAGTCCACGACCAAGGCGCAGCACGGCCTCTACGAGTACGATGCGGTGTCGCGCCTGCGCGACTCGCAGCTCGGCAACGAGGCGGTCAAGGACATCCGCAACTACATCGTGCGCGGCAAGCTCTGGGAAGCCTTCGAATCCGACGTGCAGCCGGTGCTGCTGATCGACGAGATCGACAAGGCTGACATCGAGTTTCCCAACGACCTGTTGCGCGAACTCGACCAGATGGAGTTCTACGTCTACGAGACGCGCGAGACGGTGCGCGCGCGGCATCGGCCGATCATCGTCATCACCTCGAACAACGAGAAGGAGCTGCCGGACGCGTTCCTGCGCCGCTGCTTCTTCCACTACATCCGCTTCCCCGACAAGGACACGATGCAGAAGATCGTCGATGTCCACTTCCCGGACCTGAAGAAGAACCTGGTCAAGGACGCGATGGAGGTGTTCTTCGGCCTGCGCGAGCTGCCGGGCTTGAAGAAGAAGCCTTCGACATCGGAACTCCTGGACTGGCTCAAGCTGCTGCTGGCCGAGGACATCGAGCCGGCCGTGCTGCGCGAGGCCAGCTCGAAGAAGACCC
The DNA here is from genome assembly GCF_040066175.1 of Fontimonas sp. SYSU GA230001. NCBI lineage: Bacteria > Pseudomonadati > Pseudomonadota > Gammaproteobacteria > Nevskiales > Nevskiaceae > Fontimonas > Fontimonas sp. SYSU GA230001. Next base: position 31,926 of record NZ_JBEAAM010000005.1, on the reverse strand, counting down.
TGCCGCCGCTCTACGGTGCCTTGCTCAAGAACGAGGCCGACGTGCATTTGTTCGAGCGCGTGGCGTTCATGGCCCGACGTTCGAACTAGCGCGAGGTCGGTCAAGCCCGGGTTCCGCGTTGCGGGCCAGACGTTCGCACCGGCCTGCGCCGGATCCGTCGGGATCCTAGGCCAGCGCGAACGCGAGATCGCGGATCAGTTCCGTGGCGATGGTTTGCGCGCTGTCCACGCAACGGTCGCGCTCGCCGGTGCGGATCAGCCAGATCCCCTTGGAGGGCTGGCCGCGGTAGTCCGGGTGTTCGAGCGCCACGGTGATCATCTGCTGGGGGCCGCCGGCGTGACGCTGGAGGCGGATGATGACGTCGTTGGCGCGTCGGTCGATGCCGAAATACTTGACGCGCGGGTCGGCGCCGACCTTGGCCTTGATCTGCTCGGCCAGCAGCAGCCACTTGTCCCATTCCTGGCGGATGCGCTGCGCGAGTTCCTCGCGCTCGCGCTGCTCGCGGTCGCGGTGCGAGCGGATCGAGCCCATCAGCTCGTCGAGCATCGCCGTGTCGGCCACCGCAGCGGGCTCGCCTTCGGCGCGTGGTTCGGCGGCGGGCGGTGGCGGGGGCGCCGGCGCCGGTATCAGCCGGACCGGCTCGTCGATGAAGTGCAGTTCCAGCGTGCCGATGCGGATGCAGTCGCCGTGCTGGAGCGCCGCGCGCTGCACCGGCTGGCCGTTGAGCAGGGTGCCGTTGCTGCTCTTCAGGTCCTCGACGTAGTAGCGGCCCTGCTCGTGGCCGACCACGGCGTGGCGGCCCGAGACGAAGCGCTCGTCCAGCACCAGACTGTTGTCCGGGCGCCGGCCGATCGTCAGCGCGAACGAGCCCAGCGCCCATTCGCGCACCTCCCCGTTGAGCTGGATCAGCAGCTTGGCCATCTCTTGTGTCGCGGATGCATCGATGCCCGTGCATTGTCGATGGCCGGCGCCGTGCTCACAAGGGCGGCGGCCCGTAGGGTTTCCCCGGATTGAGCCGGCGGCGGCGTTGTGAGATAAGGCTGACCACGTGTAATCCATTACAGGCGCCGGTCGGACGGTGCCGCCATTCCGGGTGAGATCATGTTGTCGAATCAGCGTTGGGTGCGGGCTGCGGCTCTGGGCGTGCTGTTCTGTGGTGGCGTGCATGCGGCCGATCCGGCCAGCGGCACGCTGACGCCGGACAGTCCCGAGCTCAGCTATACCTCCGGTCCGTTCATCGTTTCCAACCCGTCCGGCACGGCGACAGGCGAGCCGGCCTGCGCCGCCCCGGTGCAGCCCTGCGACGACTACAGTCTCACCGTGACGCTGCCGGCCGGCTTCGTGGCGGCGCACCCGAACGCCGAGGTCAAGGTCACGGTGGCCTGGGACATGCCGGCGGACGACATCGACGCCTACATGTATGCCGACGGGGTCGAGGTCGGCCACTCGGCGTCGAGCGCCAACCCCGAGGTGATGGTGATTCCCGCCGCCGACGGCACGCACACCTACACGATCCGCCTGGTGCCCTACCTGGTCACCGGTAGCACCGCGACGACGACGGTCCAGCTGGTCACGCCGTCATCCGGCGGCGGCTCGACGCCGACCCCGACACCGCCGCCGGCCTCCGGCCTGCCGCCGCGCTACCAGGTGCTGGTGTCGCCGCCGGAACTGGGCAACGACTCCGGCGAGCCGACGCTGGGCTTCAACCCGTTCACGCAGCGCGTGATGTTCATCGACTACGTCAACGCGCTGCGCGTGACCATGCCGGAAGACCGCACGCCGGCCCTGCCGGTCGCCTGCGACGCGCTGTGGGAGGATAAGTCCGGCACGATCACGCAGCTCAACACGCTCGATCCGATCCTGACGACGGACCAGGCCACCGGCCGCACCTTCAACTCGCAGCTGTCGGGCGCCAACAGCCTGTTCGAGTACAGCGACGACGACGGCGAGACCTGGACGCCCGGCCAGATCGGCATTCCCAACGGCGGCGCCGACCACCAGGGCGTGGTCGCCGGTCCGTATCCGGCCGGCTTCCCGACGGCCGGGCTGCTGTATCCGAACGCGGTGTACTACTGCTCGCAGTCGGTCGGCGCGGCGTTCTGCTCGCGCAGCGACGACGGCGGCCAGACCTTCGGTCCGGGCATGCCGTTCAAGAACCTCGACTGCGCGGCCGGCGCGCTGCACGGCCATCCCAAGGTCGCACCGGACGGCACGTTGTACATCCCGGACAGCTCGCAGTGCGTGCTCGGCAACGGCCTCGACGGGTCGTCCGAACACGTCGTCGCCTTCGTCAGCGAGGACGCCGGCATGACCTACGAGGTGCGCCCGATTCCGCAGAGCGCCGGCGGCGCCGGCTCCGATCCGTCGATCGGCATCGCCACTGACGGCACGGTGTACATGTGCTACGAGAACGCCGACGGCACGACCCATGTCGCCGTCTCGCACGACAAGGGCCAGACCTGGATCAACGACACGGATGTCGGCGCCGCCGCGGGCCTCGTGGCGACGCGCTTCCAGGCGATGGTCGCCGGCGATCCGGACCGCGCCGCCTGCGCCTTCCTCGGCACGTCCACGAAGGGGCCGTCGGAATCGCTGGACTTCAAGGGCGTGTGGTACCCGTACATCGCCACGACCTACGACGGCGGCGCGACCTGGCATCTGGTCAACGTCGCGCCCAATGACCCGGTGCAGGGCTACGGCGGCGTCGGCCCGAGCGGCACCAACCGCAACCTGCTCGACTTCAACGACGCCGAGATCGACGACGAGGGGCGCGTGCTGTTCGCCTACGCCGACGGCTGCATCGACGCCTGCGTGATCGATCCGGCCGCCAACAGCTTCGCTGCCAAGGGCACGATCGTGCGCCAGACCGGCGGCCGCACCCTGTACGCGGCCTTCGACGAGCAGATGCGCTTCAATGCCGCGAACCCGATGGCGCCGGATGCTGCCTGCGCGGTCGCCGCGCGCAGCAAGCGCACCCAGCTGCAGACGCGTGTCGCCTGGAACGCGCCGGACAGCGGCGGCAGTGACATCACGCGCTACGACGTGTACCGCGCGCCGGCGGCTTCCGGTCCGTTCACGCTGGTCGGCAACACCGACGGCAAGACCGACTTCGTCGATGGTACGGCCGACCCGGCGGTCGAGAAGTATTACTACAAGGTCGTCGCGCAGAACGCGCGCGGCACCGCGCCGGAGAGCAACGTCATCGAACTGCCGCTGACCCAGGAGGCGGTGGTCGATACCTGCTCGCTGCCCGGCGAGATCGTCGCCAGCGACGCGCTGGGCGACGGTCTGGGCGACGACTTCGACTTCGAGTATCTCGCGGTCGCCGAGCCGCAGGCCTTCGACGGCAATCTGGTCATCACGATGAAGCTCGCCGGCTTCACCGCGACCACGCCGCCGCCGGGTTCGTTCTATACGGTGCTGTTCCCGCTCAACGGGGCGCGCTACATCGCGCTCAACAGCGCCGATGGCCCGACCGCCTTCGAGTACGGCACCTACTCCGAGCTGCCGCAGGGCCTGCTCGCGTTCACGCCGGAGGGCAGCCTCGACGAGCGCAGCAGCTACGCGGCCGACGGCACGGTGGTCATGGTGGTGCCCAAGTCGCTGTTCGGCGATCTCGCGCCCGGCACGATCATCTCCGGTTTCGACGCCCGTGCGCGCGCCGGTTCGTCGTCGGCTCCGAGCCGTGATACCGCCGGACCGGGCAGCTACGTGATCCGCGGCAGCGCGGGCTGCGGCGCGGTCGGCACGCTGCTGGCGAACATCCAGGCTTCGACGCAGCGCGGCGCTGCGCCGCTGACCGTGCGCTTCACCATCAGCGGCCAGTCGGCCGACGGCAAGGCGCTGCAGAGCTGGTCGGTCGATTTCGGCGACGGCGAGAAGCTGGAAGACCAGCCCTTCGGCGCCGGCCAGACCAGCGCGCAGGTCAGCCACACCTACCGCGAAGCCGGCGTCTATGCCGCGCGCGCCAAGGTCAAGGACGTCGATGGCCGCGTCAACAGCAACACGCCCGAGCAGTTCATCACGGTCACCGCGCCCGGCACTGGCGGCGGCACGCAGGACGCCGGCCGCTTCGGCGGTGCGCTGGGCCTGGGCCTGCTGCTGCCGCTCGCAGGGCTGGCGTTGAGCCGCCGGCGGCGGATGAAATAAAGCACGGCTCAAATCCCCTCTCCCCCACGACTGTGGGGGAGAGAGAGAATTCCGCGATCCCGAACACGCGACAAAAAACGGGCCGGTACGAAACCGGCCCGCGAGGTGCTGCCGCGTTGGGGGGAGGGTGCGGCAGCGGGGGAGCCCGTTACAGCCCGGGCGGTGCACGCGACGACCTTCGGTCGGGTCGTCCACCATCGATACGGTGGTCCGGCACCGGCGGATGCACCCAGTGTCGCGGATCGAACGTCATCGTCGCGTCAACGCCTGTGTCAGAACAGGTACTTGGCCGAGAGCTGCAGGCGGTCGAGGCTGCCGTCGGCCCCGGACTCGACCTCGCGCTGCGCGTGGCGGTACTCGGCCCCGACGGTGAGCTTCTTCGCCGGGGAATAGAGCAGGTTCACGCTGCCGCTGACCACACTCTTGGTCGCGCCGCCGCCGGTCAACGCGACATCGTTGTCGGCGCGGAAGCTGGACAGCGTCGCCGTCGAGCGCAGCTGCGAGGTCCAGGCGTGGCGATAGGCGACATAGCCGGCCATCACGCCGATCGCTTCGAGATCGCCGCCATCGACGGCCGCGTCCGCGGAGATGCCCAGCCCCAGGTAGCGGCCGATGCCGTCGCCGGCGCTGAGCATGAAGCGGAGGTCGTCGCTCGGCGTCAGCACGATCTTACCGGACGCGCTGACGCCGAAACCCAGCGTGTTGGCCGACAGGCGCTCGTTGGCCGGCGTCGCCGGATTGTCGGTGTCGTCGGCGCGCAGCTGGCGCAGCAGGGCCGCGACGGCGAAGTTGCCGTCCTCGCCGAGCTTCATGCCCCAGCGGCCGACCAGGTCGGGCAGCAGGCTGTCGTTCTTGGCGCTGACGCTGCCGCCGGCATTGACGGTGGTTTCGGGATTCTCCGCGGCGAAGGCGAAGTCGCCGAGCGTGTAGCGCAGCTGCGGTTGGCGGATGAACACCGTGCCGTCGGTGGGGAAGGCGACGAAGTCCAGCGTCTCCGGGATCGCGCCGAGGTTCTGGAACGTGCTCCATTCCTGGCCGGCCAGCCAGTTGCCGTAGGTCAGGAAGGCGCGGCGCAGTCCGGGGTTGTAGGCATTGGTGACGACTTCGGTGCCGGCGCCCTGGTTGACGATGAAGTCGAACTCGACGTGCGAGCCGAGCTTCATGCCGTTGTCGAGCGGCGTCTCGGTCTTGACGAACAGGCGCGTCTCCTTGGCGTGGAAGTCGAGCGCGCTGTAGCGGTCGCCGCCGCCGCTGGAGACCGGAATCGTCGCCGGCACGTACAGGTCGCGTGACGTGCTCTGCGCGACCTCCGCCTCGGAAAAGCTGCTGTAGAGCACATCGAGCTTGACGTAGCCGCCCCAGCTCAGCGCGGTGTCGCCGACCCGGGTCTCGCCGGCCTGTGCGGTGCCGGTCAGCGCGGCGACGCCGAGGGCCAGCGCCGTGCGCAGCAGCGGCCGTTGCGTTGCGGTTATCCTGCGGTTGTTCCTGTCCATGCCGTCTCCTCGTGGGTGCTGAGCGTTCAGCGGGTGACGGCACTGTGCGAGCGCCACAGCGGACCCGCCATTCGCCCTTGGTCGAATGCGCCGGCCGTTTCGACCATGGTCGAATGGGGTGCCGCACCGGCCGGGGCGACAATGACCACACGAGGTCCTGCGATGGAGTCGAACAGATGAGCGAAGTCAAGGTCTATCCGGTCCCCGCCGACTGGGCGCGCCGCGCCTGGATCGATGCCGAAGGCTACGAGCGCATGTACCGCCGCTCGATCGAGGACAGCGAGGACTTCTGGCGCGAGCAGGGCCAGACCTTGCAGTGGATCCGTCCGTTCACCAAGGTCAAGAACACCTCCTTCGCGCGCGACGCGGTGTCGATCAAGTGGTTCGAGGACGGCGCGCTCAATGTGTCGGCGAACTGTCTCGACCGGCATCTGGCGACGCGCGGCGACCAGACCGCGATCCTCTGGGAAGGCGACGATCCCAAGGAGTCGCGCCGCGTGAGCTACCGCGAACTGCACGGCGAGGTGTGCAAGCTCGCCAATGCGCTGCGCGCGCTGGGCATCAAGCGCGGCGACCGCGTGACCATCTACCTGCCGATGATTCCGGAAGCGGCGGTGGCGATGCTGGCCTGCGCGCGCATCGGCGCGATGCACTCGGTGGTGTTCGGCGGCTTCTCGCCAGATGCCATCGCCGGCCGCATCGAGGACTGCAAATCCAAACTGGTCATCACCGCCGACGAGGGCCTGCGCGGTGGACGCAAGGTGCCGCTCAAGGCCAACGTCGATGAGGCACTGACGCGCCCGGGCACCGAGACCGTCAAGCAGGTCGTCGTCGTCAAGCGCACTGGCGGCTGGATCGACTGGAACACCAGCCGCGATGTCTGGTACCACGACCAGATCAACGCCCAGCCGGCGCGCTGCGAACCGGAGGAGATGAATGCGGAGGACCCGCTGTTCATCCTCTACACCTCGGGCTCGACCGGCAAACCGAAGGGGGTCATGCATACCTCGGCGGGCTATCTGCTCTATGCGTCGATGACGCACAAGTACGTCTTCGACTACCACGACGGTGACATCTACTGGTGCACCGCCGACGTCGGCTGGGTCACCGGCCACAGCTACGTCGTCTATGGTCCGCTGGCCAACGGCGCGACGACACTGATGTTCGAGGGCGTGCCGAACTATCCGGATTCGTCGCGCTTCTGGCAGGTCGTGGACAAGCACCAGGTCAACATCATCTACACCGCGCCGACGGCGATCCGCGCGCTGATGCGCGAGGGAGAGGCACCGGTGAAGCGCACCCGCCGCGCGAGCCTGCGCCTGCTCGGCACCGTCGGCGAGCCGATCAATCCGGAAGCCTGGGAGTGGTACTACCGCGTCGTCGGTGATTCGCGCTGCCCGATCGTCGATACCTGGTGGCAGACCGAGACCGGCGGCGCGCTGATCACGCCGCTGCCGGGCGCCACGCCCCTCAAGCCCGGTTCCGCGACCAAGCCCTTCTTCGGCGTGCAGCCTGCGATCGTCGATGCCAGCGGCAAGATCCTCGAAGGCGCCTGCGAGGGCAACCTCGTGCTCCTCGATTCCTGGCCGGGACAGATGCGCACGGTGTACGGCGACCACAAGCGTTTCGAGCAGACCTACTTCTCGACCTACGACAACATGTACTTCACCGGCGACGGTGCGCGCCGCGATGCCGACGGGGACTACTGGATCACCGGCCGCGTCGATGACGTCATCAACGTCTCCGGTCACCGCCTGGGCACCGCCGAGGTCGAGTCGGCGCTGGTGCTGCATCCGGCGGTCGCCGAGGCTGCCGTCGTCGGCTGTCCGCACGAGATCAAGGGCCAGGGCATCTTCGCCTACGTCACCCTCAAGCTCGGCGTCGAGCCCAGGGAGGCGCTGCGTAAGGAACTGGTCGCGCACGTGCGCAAGGAGATCGGTCCGATCGCTGCCCCCGACGTGATCCAGTGGGCGCCGAGCCTGCCGAAGACGCGCTCCGGCAAGATCATGCGCCGCATCCTGCGCAAGATCGCCGCCAACGAGTTCGATGCGCTCGGCGATACCTCGACACTGGCCGATCCGGGCGTGGTCGATCACCTGATCGGGACGCGCAAGGCGGAGTCGAAGTAAGACGCCAAGAGGGTCTGCGCTAGACTCGGGGCATGTCCGCGCAGACCCTCATCGTCGCCGATGATCATCCGCTGTTCCGCGGTGCGCTGGTGCAGGCGCTGCGCCGGATCCTGCCGGATGCACGGGTAGTCGAGGTCGATGCCTTCGCGTCGCTTCAGCAGGCGGTGCTCGAGCATCCGGCCGCGGACCTCGTGCTGCTCGACCTGCACATGCCCGGCACGCAGGGCTTCTCGTCGCTGCTGTATCTGCGCAACGAACACCCGGAGCTGCCGGTCGTGGTCGTCTCCGGACACGAGGAGCCGGCGATCATGCAGCGCGCGCTGGACTTCGGCGCATCCGGCTACATCGCCAAGTCGGCGTCGTTCGACGAGCTGACGCGTGCGCTGCGCCACGTCATCGACGGCGGCGTGTGGGCACCGCCGCAGCTCGCCGCTGCGCCGGCGGCGGATGCGCAGGAACGCGAGCTGGCGCAGCGCATCGCCAGCCTGACGCCGCAGCAGTTCAAGGTCTTCATGATGCTGGCCGACGGCCGCCTCAACAAGCAGATCGCCTTCGAACTCGACGTGATGGAGGCGACGGTCAAGGCGCACGTCACCGCGATCCTGCGCAAGCTCGGCCTGATCCGCCGCACGCAGGCGGCGCTGCTGGCGCAGCGCCTGCTGCAGGCCGAGAACCCCTCGCTGGACGTGCCGCCGGCCGAACCGGGCGAGGACGAGGAGTAGCGCGCTACGCCGATTCCGCGACGCGCTCGCCGAGGATGCGGTTGACCAGCGCGCGCAGCTTGGCGATGGCGACCGGCTTGGGCAGGAAGGCGTAGCCGCGGTCGATCGCGGCCTGACGCGCCTGCGGCGTGTGGTCGGCGGTGACGACGATGCCGGGCACTTCGCGTTGCCAGGTCCGGCGAAGGGTATCGAGCGCATCGATGCCGGAGACGCCGTCGTCGAGGTGGTAATCGACCAGCGCGAGATCCGGTGCACGCGCGCCGCCGCGCCAGTGCGCCTCGGCCTCGGCGAGGCTGGCGCAGGCGACGACGCGGCAGCCCCAGCTTTCGAGCAGCGCCTTCATGCCGGCGAGCACCGCGGCCTCGTTCTCGATGCACAGCACCCGCGGCTGGTCGAAGGCCGGTGCGCTGCGTGCCGGCGGCTCGCCGGGGACGCTCAGCGCGGCGGGATTGCCCAGCGGCACGCGCACCCAGAACAGGCTGCCGCGTCCCTCGGTCGAGCGCATGCCGATGTCGTGGCCGAGCAGGCGCGCGGTGCGCTCGGCGATCGCCAGGCCCAAGCCCAGCCCGCTTTCGCCGCGCGTGTCGTGGCTGCGCAGGCGTCGGAACTCCTCGAAGATCTCCTGCTGGCGCGACGCCGGGATGCCCGGCCCGGTGTCCCAGACCTCGATGCGCACGCCACCGCGCGTGCGGCGGCAGCCGAGCAGCACGCGGCCGGAAGGCGTGTAGCGCAGCGCGTTGGACAGAAAATTCTGCAGGATGCGGCGCAGCAGGCCCGGATCGGTGAACACCACGGCCGCGCAGCTGCGTGCACGCAGTTCCAGGCCGCGTTCCTTCGCCAGCACCGAGAACTCGGCTGCCAGTGGCGCGAGCACCGCGGACAGGCGCAGGTGCTCGCGGCGCACCGGCAGCGCACCGGCGTCCAGGCGCGAGATGTCGAGCAGGGCCGACAGCAGGCGCTCCGCGGCGGCCAGTGCGCCTTCGACGTTGTGCACCAGCGTGCGCAGCTCCGGCGCCGCGCGTTCGCGATCGACTGCGGCGAGGAACAGGCGTGCGGCGCTGATCGGCTGCACCAGGTCGTGCGAGGCGGCGGCGAGGAAGCGCGTCTTCGCCGCATTGGCGCGGTCGGCGCTGGCCTTGGCCGTCGCCAGCTCGCCGGCCAGCCGCGACAGTTCCTCGGTGCGCTCGCGCACGCGCTGCTCCAGCGTGTCGGCCAGTTCCTGCAGGTGCGCCTGCTGGCGCTTGTATTCGGTCACGTCGGTGTAGCTGGTGACGAAGCCGCCGCCGGGCATCGGGTTGCCGCGGATCTGGATCACCGTGCCATCGGGCATCGCGCGCTCGTGCTCGTGCGCGCGGCCGGCGCGCATGTGCTCGAGGCGGCGCGCGACCAGCGCCTCGACGTCCTGCGCCGGCGCGACGCCGGTCCGGCCGCCGATCAGGCCCTGCCCGGCGTTGTGACGGATCAGATCCTCGATCGGTCGCCCCTGCACGATCAGCTCGTCCGGGTAGCCGAACAGCTGCACGTAGCGTCGGTTCCACGCGACCAGGCGCAGCTCGTGATCGACCACGCTGACACCCTGCGGCAGATGTTCCAGCGTCGCCTGCAGCAGCTCGCGCGAGAACTGCAGCGCGTGCGAGGTCTCGTCGAGCAGCTGGATGACGTCCTCGACCTGCATGTCGCGGCCGCGCAGCATCGCGGCCATGACCACGCGCGCCGACGAGGCGCCGAGCGCGCCGGCCAGCGAGCGCTCGCTCGCACGCACCAGCTCGGGTGTGGCGCGGTCGCGGTCGTGCAGCACGACGCCGATGCGCGCGCCGTAGTCGTGCAGATGCTGAGCCGCGCGCGGCGCGCCGAAGAAGCGTTCCAGCAGGGCACGCAGATCGCCGACGGTGGCGTTGCCGGTGGCGATCTCGCGCGGTCGCGCATCGGGCTCGGCCTCGCCGATGAAGCGCACCGCGTGCAGGTGGTCGCGTAACCCGGCGACGAACCAGCGCGAGCCGAGCACATAGCCGAGCAGATTGCAGGCGAGGCTCCACACCGTGCCGTGCGTGACGGCGTCGAGCCAGTCGATGCCCAGCAGCCCCTGCGGACGCAGCCACGACAGGCCCAGCGGCCCATCCCGCACCAGCGGTGCTTCACTGCCGAGCAGCGTCGGCAGCATCAGGGTGTAGCCCCACATCGCAAAGCCGACGACCAGTCCCGCGAGCACGCCCTGATGCGTGCCGCGCTTCCAGTACAGGCCGCCGAGCAGCGCCGGCGCAAACTGCAGCACCGCGGCGAACGACAGCAGGCCGATCGAGGTCAGCGTGCCGCCGGCGGCGAAGAAGCGCGTGTAGAGATAGGCGAGGATCAGCAGCGCGACGATGGCGACGCGGCGCACTGTCTTGATCAGCCCGGACAGGTCGCTGCCGCGCGCCAGGCCCAGCGGCTGCCAGCGCAGCAGCAGTGGCATCACCAGCTCGTTGCTGAGCATCGTCGATAGCGCGATGGTGGAGACGATCACCATGCTGGTCGCCGCGGAGAAGCCGCCGATGTAGGCCAGCAGCGCGAGTCCGCCGTCGCCGCGCTGCAGTGGCAGGTTCAGCACATAGGTGTCGGGCGCGACGCCGCTGCCGAGCAGCAGCGCGCCGGCGCCGGCGATCGGCAGCACGAACAGCGAGATCAGGGCCAGATAGCCGGGAAAGACCCAGCGCGCGGTGCGCAGGTCGCCCGGATCGCTGTTCTCGACGACCATGATGTGGAACTGGCGCGGCAGGCACAGGATCGCCGCCATCGCCAGCACGGTCTGCGCGAGGAACCCGGCCATCCAGTCCGGACGCGCCATCGCCGCCGCGACTCTGGGCTGACTCAGTGCGGCGGTGATCGCGTCGCCGGCGCCGCCGAAGACGCTGTAGGTGGCGTACAGGCCGACCGCTAGAAACGCGACCAGCTTGACCACGGACTCGAAGGCGACGGCCAGCACCAGGCCGTGATGGTTCTCGCGCGACGACACCTGGCGCGTGCCGAACAGGATCGCGAACACCGCGAGCAGAAACGCCGTCACCAGCGCGCCGTCGCTGAACCAGCCCGCCGAGCGCGAGTCCGGCGCGATCAGCACGTCCATCGACACGGCGACCGCCTTCAGCTGCAGCGCCAGGTACGGCAGGATGCCGATCACGGCGATGACCGTGACCAGCGCCGCGAGCAGCTGGCGGCGGCCGTAGCGTGCGCCGATGAAGTCGGCCAGCGAGGTGATGTTGTGGCGCCGGCACAGCTGCAGCAGCCGTTCCAGCAGCGGCGCGCCGAACAGGAACACCAGCATCGGCCCGAGGTAGATCGGCAGATAGTCCCAGCCGCTCTCCGCCGCGCGGCCGACGGCGCCGTAGAAGGTCCACGAGGTGCAGTACACCGCCAGCGCGAGGCTGTAAGTCAGCGGCCGGGGCCGGCCTTCCGAAGTACGCGCGGCATTGCGGTCACCCCACCAGGCGAGCGCGAATAGCAGGCCGACATAGGCGGCCGACAGCAGGAACAGCAGCCACTGCGGAAGCATGCGTGCGGATCCTCCATGCCGGCACCGTGCGCCTGCGCCGGCTCGCTGCCGCAGTGTAAGGCGCAGACCGCCGCAGCATGGAGCTGTATCAGCAGCCGGCTCCTCGGGGTTCCGCCTGACGGGGGAGGTTACGGGGGTAGCCCAGCAGCTTGTTGATAAAACCCATGTGCTAAATCTCCTGTGACGCCCAACGCTTGATCAGGTTAAACGACGTGTCTGATAACCCGATCAAAGTGTCCAATAAGACGGGGCCTGTCTTGCAGCCCACGGATTGACAATGGACTGCCATCGGGTCTGCCGGGTTATGGCGCAATGGACGGCACAAAACAGTCTCCCCCCGGTTGCTGGATCAGGTGCGTGACCGGCTGCGTGCCCGGCACTGCAGCTTGCGTCCCGAGACATCCTGTGCGGATCGGATTTAACGCTTCATCTTTCTTCATCGCAAACCGCGTCCTTCGACCATTGGCGAATGGACGCCCCGGCCGCGATCGGCGATGGTTGGGCGGCGGGCGCGCAGCCCGCAGAACGGAGCGGGCATGCAGCAGCCGTCGCGACGCAGCCTGAGCCTGGCCGTGCTGGGTCTGGTCGGCTTCGGCCTGTTCAACTATCCATTGCTGTCGGTCGTCGACGGCGCCAGCGGTCCGTTGGGGGCGCCCGCGCTGCTGATCTACCTGTTCGCCGTTTGGGCGGCGCTGATCGGTCTGACACTGTGGCTGCGACGCTGACCACGCTGCCTGCTGCGCAGGTTCTCGGCGTTTCGCTGCTCTATCTGGGCCTGCTGTTCGTGATCGCGCTGGTGGTCGACCGCCGCGCGGCCCGGGGCCGCAGCCTGATCGCCTCACCGACGGTCTATGCGCTGTCGCTGGCGGTGTACTGCACCTCGTGGACCTTCTTCGGCAGCGTCGGCCTCGCGGCGACGCAGGGCATCGCCTTCCTGCCGACCTATCTCGGTCCGGCACTGATGGCGCTGCTGTGGCCGGTCCTGCTGGTCAAGTGCCTGCGTATCGCCAAGCGCGAGCGCATCACGACGATCGCCGACTTCATCGCCTCGCGCTACGGCAAGCGCCGGGGTCTGGCCGCGCTGGTGGCGCTGATCTGTGTCGTCGGCGTGTTGCCCTACCTCGCACTGCAGCTCAAGGCGGTCGCGGCCAGTTTCACGTTGCTGACGACCGGCAGGGCGGAGGCGCACGGCGGCCTGTTCGGCGACACCGCACTGGTGATCGCGCTGGTGATGGCCGTGTTCACGATGATCTTCGGCACGCGCCATCTCGACGCGACCGAGCGCCACGAGGGGCTGGTCGCAGCGATCGCGTTCGAGTCCGTGGTCAAACTCTGCGCCTTCCTCGCCGCCGGACTGTTCGTCGTCTATGCCCTGTTTGACGGCGCCGCCGCACTGTTCGCGCAGGCGGCGCAGGATGCGCGTCTGCAGCGCCTGTGGTCCTTCGAAGCATCCGTCGGCGGCTGGTTCGACTGGAGTCTCCTGATCCTGCTGTCGATGGCGGCGATCACGCTGCTGCCGCGCCAGTTCCAGGTCGCGGTGGTCGAGAACATCGACGAATCCCAGCTCGCGCGCGCGAGCTGGCTGTTCCCTCTATACCTGCTGCTGATCAACCTGTTCGTGTTGCCGCTGGCCTGTGCCGGCGTGCTGCTGCTGGGCGACGCGGTCCCTGCCGACAACTACGTGCTGGCGCTGCCGATGCAGGCCGGCGCTTCCTGGCTGGCGCTGCTCGTGTTCATCGGCGGCACCTCGGCAGCGACCGGCATGATCATCGTCGAGACCACTGCGCTGGCGACGATGATCTCCAACGACCTCGTGCTGCCGGGCCTGCTGCACCGTGCGCCGACCGCGGACCTGGGCCGCTGGCTGCTGCGCATCCGCCGCGCGGCGATCCTGATCGTGGTGCTGCTCGGCTACCTGTACTTCCGCGTCGCCGGAGAGGCGCGCAGCCTCGTGTCGATCGGGCTGATTTCGTTCGCCGCCGTCGCGCAGCTGGGGCCGGCCTTCCTTGGCGGTCTGTACTGGCGGGCGGGCACGCGCGCCGGCGCCTACGCAGGCCTGGCGCTCGGGACGCTGATCTGGGCGTGGACGCTGCTGGTGCCGTCGGCGGCGGCGACAGGGTGGCTGCCGGCTCAATGGCTCAGCGAAGGTCCGCTCGGCATCGGCCTGCTGCGTCCGCAGGCGCTGTTCGGGCTCGACCAGTTGTCCGGCATCGCTCACGGCGTGTTCTGGAGCTTGCTGCTGAATACGGCCGCCTACGTTTTCGTCTCGCTGGCGACGCGCGCCGACGCGCAGGAGTCGGCGCAGGCGGCGCTGTTCGTGGACGCGCTGCGGCGTGGCGCCGGCGAGCCCGCGGTGGCGCTGTGGCGCGGCGGCGTCGCGTTGCCCGAACTGCGCGCGCTGCTCGACCGCATCCTCGGCGCTGAGCGTGGCGAGGCGGTGCTGCAGGATTACCGCCGGCGCCGCGGCGGCACGGTGGACGACAACGATCCCGGCCTGCTGCAGCACGTCGAGTCGGCGCTGGCCGGCGCGATCGGCAGTGCGTCGGCGCGCGTCCTCGTCGCGTCGATCGCGCGCGAGGCGCCGCTGGGCGTCGAGGACGTCATGCACATCCTCGACGAGACCTCGCAGGTGATGCACTACAGCCGCGAGCTGGCGGCGCGCACCGAGGAGCTGCGTCAGGCCAACCAGCGCCTGCGCGAGCTCGACCGTCTCAAGGACGACTTCATTTCCACGGTCACCCACGAGCTGCGCACGCCGCTGACCTCGATCCGCGCGTTCTCGGAGATCCTCACCGACAATCCCGACCTCGACGCGGCCGAGCGCCAGCGCTACCTGGGCATCATCACGCGCGAAACCGAGCGCCTGACCCGGCTGATCAACGAGGTGCTCGACTTCGCCAAGCTGGAGCAGGGCGGCGGCGAATGGCGGCTGGAGCCGGTCGCGCTGGCGGAGGTGGTCCGCGACGCGGCCAATGCCACCGCGCAGCTCTACGTCGAGGCCGGCATCGCGCTCGATCTCGAACCGATCGACGCCCGCATCCGCGTCCGTGCCGACCGCGATCGCCTGCAGCAGGTGCTGCTCAACCTGCTCGGCAACGCGGTCAAGTTCGCGCCGCGCGGCCTGGGCCGCGTGCAGGTCTCGGTGACCGCCGACGCGCGCGACGCCTGCATCAGCGTGCGCGACAATGGACCCGGCATCGCCGAGGAGGACCAAGCCTTGATCTTCGAGAAATTTCGTCAGGGTGGCCGCCAGAGCGGCGGCCCGCTGACCGGCAAGCCGCAGGGCACCGGTCTGGGCCTGCCGATCAGCCGGCACATCGTCGAACGCCTCGGCGGGCGCATCTGGGTCGAGAGCCGTCCGGGCGGCGGTGCGACCTTCCGCTTCACCGTGTCGCTGGAGACGGGTGCATGACGACCAAGCGTGTGCTGATCGCCGACGACGAGGAGAACATCGTCGTCTCGCTCGAATTCCTGCTGCGCCGGCTCGGCTGCGACGTGAGTGTGGCGCGCGATGGTGCCGAGGCGCTGCGCCAGGCGCAGGCGACGGTGCCCGACCTGATCCTGCTCGACGTGATGATGCCGGGTGTCAGCGGCTACGACGTCTGCCAGCAGCTGCGCGCCGACGCGCGCTTCGCGGGCACCCGCATCGTGCTGCTGACCGCGAAGGGGCGCGAAGCGGAGATCGCACGCGGGCGTGCGCTCGGTGCCGACGATTACATCGTCAAGCCGTTCTCGACGCGCGAGCTGTCGGCGCGCATCCGCGCGTTGCTGGGACTGGGTACGGTGTGAACCGTCGGCTGCGCTGCCCTCTCCCCCAGCCCCTCCCCCAGAGAGGGAGGGGAGTTTCCCTTTTCCCTCTCCCCCCGCAGCGCGGAGGGGAAGGGCAGGGTGAGGGGGGCGCTTCGTGAGCCGCAATGACCTTCGCTTGACCACGCTCGCCGTGGCGCTGTTCGCTGCCGCCACCGCGCTCGTCGTGGCTGCACTGCTGCTCGTTGCGATATGGCCGGTTGAGTTGCGACCGCAGCTGCGCGACTGGGTAATGCAGCGAGGAATCCTGATCGTGCTCGCGATGTTGCTGGGTCTCGCCGCCGCCATGGCGGCGGCGTGGCCGTCGTTCACGCGCTTGCTCGGCTTCGTGCCGCGCCTGGCGCACGATCTCGACCTGCTCGCCGGCAGCCGGCCGGACCTGCGGGTGAGCGCCGAACAGGGCGTGCCCGTGGAGTTGGCGGCCGCGGTGAACCGGCTCGCCGAGCAGCACGCGCGGCGCCGGCGCGAACAGCAGGCCGAGATCGAGCTGACGACACAGCGGCTGGCCGAGGAACGCGACCTGCTCAGCGCCGTGCTCGCCGATGTCCCGGCCGCGGTGCTGGCCTGTTCGCGTGAAGGGCGTGTGCTGCTGTACACGCCGCGCGCCGCGGAACTGGTGCGCAGCGTCGCGCCGGATGCGTTCCTCGGCCTCGGGCGCACGGTGTTCGCGCTGTTCCGGCGCAGCGCGGTCGTCCACGGCCTCGAACGTATGGATCTCGCCGTCGCGCGCGGCGACGCGCGCCCGGCCTCTGCCGCGCTGTTGCCCACGCGCAACGGCGCGCTGCTGCACGCGCGCTTCACGCCGCTGTCCGGGCGCAGCCTCAACGGCTTCTTCGTTCATCTGCGCGCGGTCGAGGCGGCCACGCCGGCAGTGGCGGAGACCGGCGACAGCCGCCGTCCGCTCGCCAACCTGCGCGCGGCAGTGGAGATGCTGCGCGACTTTCCGTCGATGGCGGACGCCGAGCGCGCGCGCTTCGTCGAGATCCTCGAACAGGAGTCGCTGCGGCTGATCGACGTGATCGGTTCGGCCGACGCCGGCGTGGAACGCTGGCCGCTGGAAGACATCGCCGCGGACACCCTGCTGGTGCTGCTGCAGTCGGCGCTGCGCGACGCCGGAACGGTCGCAACCGTGGTGCCGGCCGAGTCGCCGCCGTTGTGGGTGGCGGTCGAGAGTTTCTCGCTGTCGGCCCTGCTGCGCGATTTCGCCGCGCAGCTCGCGCCGGACCGCCTGACGCTGGCGCTGCGCGAGCAGGAGCGGCATGCGCGCCTGGAGCTGCGCTGGCGGCCGGCGCGGCTGCTCGACGGCGAGTCCTGGCGGCGCTGGGAACAGGCGCCGCTGGCCGCACACGCGGAGCGCCTGCCGCTGTCGCCGGCGCTGATCGTGCGCGGCCACGGCGGCGAGTTGTGGCAGCAGCTCGACGGCGACGAGGCGGTGCTGTGCGTGCTGCTGGCGCGTGCCGAGACGCCGGCCGGACACGAGGTCGTCGAGGCGGTGCGTGTGGAGTACGCGCCCGCT
Organism: Fontimonas sp. SYSU GA230001; assembly: GCF_040066175.1. Classification (NCBI taxonomy): domain Bacteria; kingdom Pseudomonadati; phylum Pseudomonadota; class Gammaproteobacteria; order Nevskiales; family Nevskiaceae; genus Fontimonas; species Fontimonas sp. SYSU GA230001. The sequence continues at coordinate 14,581 of NZ_JBEAAM010000005.1, read as the reverse complement.
GGGGTCGAGGTGGCCGGCGGCGAGCCGCCGCTGTCGCGCCTGATCTACACCGCCTTCGACACCGAAACCACCGGCCTCGATCCGGCCGGCGGCGATCGCATCATCGCCATCGGCGGCATCCGCATCGTCGAGAACCGCATCCTGTCGCGCGAGGTGTTCGAGACCCTGGTGGCCACGGAGCGGCGCATCGACCCCGCGGCGCAGCGTGTGCACGGCATCGACGCGGCGATGCTCGCCGGCCAGCCGCCGCCGGAAGAGGCGCTGCCGCTCTTCCGCCGCTACTGTGAGGACACCGTGCTGCTCGGGCACAACGCCGCCTTCGACCTGCGCTTCTTCGAGCTGCAGGGGCAGGCGGCTGGTGTTCGCTTCGACCTGCCGGTACTCGACACGCTGCTGCTGTCGCAGCTGGTCTATCCGCAGCGCGACGCGCACCGGCTGGAAGCGATCGCCGAGCGCCTGGGCATCTCCGTGCTCGGCCGACACACGGCGCTGGGCGACGCGATCCTGACCGCGGAAGTGTTCCTGCGCCTGCTGCCGCTGCTGGCGGCGCGCGGCATCCACACGCTGTCCGCTGCGCTCGAAGCGAGCCGGCGCACCGAGTTCGCGAGGCTGAAGTACTGATGAGCACGCACGGCCTGCTCGTCGCCAGCCGCGATGCACGCGTCGCGCAGCTTCTCGATCGCCTCGAATCCTGCGCCGGCATCGAGTCGCTCGTCGGTCTGAGCGGCGAGCTGCGCGAGCTCGCCTTCGAGCTGCTCGAAGCTGCCGAGTCCGCGGCGCGGCTGACGCGCACGATCGCCGATCTCAACGACGCGCTGACCATCCGCATCCTCGACCTCGCGCGGCAGCGCCACGACCTCGGCGGCATCCGCCTGGCCTGGCTCGCGCTCGGCAGCGAAGGGCGGCGCGAACAGACGGTGCACACCGACCAGGACAACGCGCTGATCTTCGAGGCCGACGACGCGGCGACGGCGCGTCCGCGCCTGCTCGCCTTCGCCGATGAGGTCAACCGGGTCCTCGACCGCTGCGGCTTCCCGCTGTGCCGCGGCGACATCATGGCGCGCAATCCGCGCTGGTGCCTGAGCGCCGAGGAGTGGCGCGAGCGCTTCGCCGGCTGGATCGACACCGGCGACCCGCAGGCGCTGCTGCATGGCGCGATCTTCTTCGACTTCCGCGGCCTGTGGGGTGAGCTGCGCATGGCCGCCGATCTGCGCGACTGGCTGTCCGAGTACATCGCGCCGCGACCGCTGTTCCTGCGCCAGATGACCGAGAACGCGCTGGCCTCGAATCCGCCGCTCGACTGGCGCGGGCGGCTGAAGTTCCGCGTGCATGCCGAGGCCGGCGCCGCCTTCGACGTCAAGGTGCAGGGTGCCGGTCTGTTCACCGACGCCGCGCGCATCCTCGCACTGGCGCGCGGTGTGGCCGACACCGGCACCGCGGCGCGCCTGCGCGCCTGGCCGCAGACGCCGGAGGAACAGCGCCGCGCGGAATCGTGGATCGAGGCCTTCCACACGCTGCAGCGCTTCCGCCTGCGCCGCCAGCTCGACTGCCACCGCCGCGGCCGGCCGCTCGACAACCGGCTGCCCGCCGACAGCCTCAGCGGTTTCGACCACCGCCTGCTGCTGGCCTGCTTCGACGAGGCCAAGGACCTGCGCAAGCTGATCGCGGTGGAATATGGTCTGGCCTTCTGAACCGTTGGTCCGGATCGCGGGCACCGAAAGGCGCCGTCGCGTTGACAATGCGCACCGACCCGACCACCATCGGCCCATGCTTCTCCTGCGCCCCTTTCCTCGCTCGCAGCATCACGCGGGTTCCATCATCGCAGGCTCCTGAGCCCCGGAGCCCACTGCGGGCGGCTTGCCGCCTCAGGTTCCGGGGTCGCTTCCAGAAGCGCATTCACGATTGCCGTCCGTTCCAGGCCCGGTGCCTGGCCTGACGGCGGTCGAGTGTTCCCCCTGATGACTTGAAGCAGGCCCTGAGCTCGGGCCGCGGAGCTTTGCAATGAAGATGAATTCCCCGATGTCCGGCCATGCCGGGCTGACTCCGCCGTTGCTGATCGATGTGGCGTACTACGAACGGCTGCGTGGATTCGCGCGGCTGGCGATGCGCGATGCCCCCGAGGTGGCGGAGCGGCTGCTCGAAGAGGTCGAACGCGCCGAGGTCGTGCCATCCGGTCTGATGCCGGCCGACGTCGTCACGATCGGTGCGAGCGTCACCTACCAGGACGTCGAGACCGGCAGCATCCGCACGGTGCGGCTGGTGCTGCCGGCGGATGCCGATCCGGCGGCGCAGCGCGTGTCCGTGGTCAGCCCGATCGGCGCCGCGCTGATCGGACTGTCGATCGGACAGGTGATCGACTGGCAGGTTGGTGACCGGGTGCGGCGGCTGAGGGTCCTGGGCGTCCGTCACTGATCGGTGCGAGTGACTCCCATGCGACCAAAGTCGCAGCATCGCTGCATGCCTGCTTAGACCAAAGTCGGGCTGTCAGCCGGTGGTGCCGGCGCTAGATTGCCCATCGACGCATTTGTGCGTGCATCGGAGGAGCGGTCATGGCTGACAAGCAGTCGTCAAGCGCCGAAGCCTACTGGAAGGCCAACGTCCGGTTGGTGCTCTGGCTTCTGGCAGTGTGGTTCGCGGTGTCCTACGGCGCCGGCATCCTGCTGGCCGACTGGCTCGACCAGTTCCGGCTGTTCGGCTTCAAGCTCGGGTTCTGGTTCGCGCAGCAGGGCTCGATCTACGTCTTCGTCGGCCTGATCTTCTTCTACGTCTGGAAGATGAACCGGCTCGACCGCGAACACGACGTCCACGAGGACTAGGAGATCACCATGGATGTCATGACCTGGACTTACCTGCTGGTCGGCGCCAGCTTCGCGCTCTACATCGGCATTGCCATCTGGTCGCGCGCCGGCTCGACCTCGGAGTACTACGTCGCCGGCGGCGGCGTGCCGCCGGTGGTCAACGGCATGGCGACCGCGGCCGACTGGATGAGCGCCGCGTCGTTCATCTCGATGGCCGGCCTGATCGCCTTCATGGGCCGCGACGGCGGTGTCTATCTGATGGGCTGGACCGGCGGCTACGTGCTGCTGGCCCTGCTGCTGGCGCCGTACCTGCGCAAGTTCGGCAAGTTCACCGTGCCGGACTTCGTCGGCGACCGCTACTACTCGCAGACGGCGCGCCTGGTCGCGGTGGTGTGCGCGATCTTCGTGTCGTTCACCTACGTCGCCGGGCAGATGCGCGGCGTCGGCATCGTGTTCTCGCGCTTCCTCGAGGTGGACATCACCACCGGCGTGATCATCGGCATGGCGATCGTGTTCTTCTATGCCGTGCTCGGCGGCATGAAGGGCATCACCTACACGCAGGTCGCGCAGTACTGCGTGCTGATCTTCGCGTACATGGTGCCGGCGATCTTCATCTCGCTGATGCTGACCGGCAATCCGATCCCGCAGCTGGGCTTCGGCTCGACGCTGGCCGACGGCAGCCACCTGATCGACAAGCTCGATGGCCTCGTGACCCAGCTCGGCTTCACCGCCTACACCAGCGGCGTCAAGCCGACCATCGACGTGTTCTGCATCACGCTGGCGCTGATGGTCGGCACGGCGGGCCTGCCGCACGTGATCGTGCGCTTCTTCACCGTGCCGCGCGTCAAGGACGCGCGCAAGTCGGCCGGCTGGGCGCTGCTGTTCATCGCCATCCTGTACACGACGGCGCCGGCGATCGCCGCGTTCGCCCGCACCAACCTGATCGAAACGGTCGCCGACAAGCCGTACGCCGAAGCGCCAGCCTGGGTCAAGAACTGGGAGAAGACCGGACTGATCAAGTGGGAGGACAAGAACGGTGACGGCACCATGCAGTACGTCGCGGCCAAGGACCGCAACGAGATGACCATCGACCGCGACATCATGGTGCTGGCCAACCCGGAGATCGCGAAACTACCGAACTGGGTCATCGCGCTGGTCGCGGCCGGTGGCCTGGCGGCGGCGCTGTCCACCGCGGCCGGCCTGCTGCTGGTGATCTCGACGTCGATCTCGCACGACCTGTTGAAGAAGACGCTGATGCCGCGCATCACCGAGAAACAGGAGCTGCTGTTCGCGCGCATCGGTGCGGCCGCGGCGGTCTGCGTCGCCGGCTACCTGGGCATCAATCCGCCCGGCTTCGTCGCCCAGGTGGTCGCCTTCGCCTTCGGCCTCGCCGCAGCGTCGTTCTTCCCGGCGATCATCCTCGGCATCTTCTCCAAGCGCATGAACAAGGAAGGCGCCATCGCCGGCATGGTCACCGGAATCTCGATCACCGCCGCCTACATCGTCTATTTCAAGTTCATCAACGCCGGCGCCGGCGTCGATCAGTGGTTCCTCGGCATCTCGCCAGAGGGCTTCGGCGCGGTCGGCATGGTGGTCAACTTCGTCGTCGCGGTGACGGTTGCCGCGCTGACCCAGGCGCCACCGAAGTCGGTGCAGGACATGGTCGAGCACATCCGCGTACCGCGCGGCGCGGGCGCGGCGCACGCGCACTGATCGCGTCGTTCGGCGGCTGGCAGGGCTCCGCAGGCGCGGGGCTTTGCTCGCCAACGAGGTCATCGTCGGCGGGCGCTGTCCACGGATACGCCGGCGAGGTATCGAAAAAATTGGCGATCTGGTGTAAAAAGCGAACGTCCGGTCACTTTCCCTCCCTTAGGCCGGACAAATCTTGACCGCGACAGCGGCCTCCCCTTGGGGATGCGTCTGTCGCGGTCTTTTTTTACGCGCATCGCAATGCGGATAATCCCCGCGTGCATTACCAACACCGCTATCACGCCGGCAACTTCGCCGACGTCTTCAAGCACGCCCTGCTGGTCGAGCTGCTCAGCGCGCTCAACGCCAAGGATGCCCCGTGGTGCTATGTCGAAACCCATGGCGGCGCCGGTCTCTACCCGCTCGACGATGCCGGTGCGCAGCGCACGGGCGAGGCGCGCGACGGTATCGTCCGCGTCGGCGATGCGGCAACCGCGCCGCCGCCGCTGCAGCCATATCTGCAGCTCGTGCGCCGTGCCAACGACGGCGGTGCCATCCGCCACTATCCGGGTTCGCCGCTGTTCGCGCTGATGCTGGCGCGGCCGCAGGACCGCGTGATCGTCTGCGAGAAGGTCACCGCGGTCGCTGCCGAGTTGCGCGCGCTGCTGGCCGGCGATGCGCGCGCGGCGGTGCATGTGCGCGACGGCTACGAGAGCGCATCGCTGTTGCCGCCGAAGGAGCGACGCGGGCTGGTGTTCGTCGATCCGCCGTTCGAGCGTCCGGACGAGTTCGATGCCGCGGCGGACTTTCTGGCATCGGCGCTCAAGCGTTTCGGCAACGGCGTCTATGCGCTGTGGTATCCGTACAAGAACCGCTACCAGACCGAACGCTGGCTGCGCCGCCTGCGCAGCGGTCTCACGCACGAGGCGCTGAATCTGCAGATCGATACCGGCGCGCCCAGTGAGGGCCAGATGCATGCCTGCGGCCTGCTGGTCGTCCATCCGCCGTATGCGTTCGCGCAGAATGCACCGGCGGTTGCGGCGGCGCTGCGGCCGCTGCTGGCGCTGAGCGAGCGCGCACGCACCACCTGCGAACACTGGCCAGGAAAATGAACGACGTTGAATCCTTGTACCGCGGCCGGTTCCTCGAACTTCAACGCGACGGCCGCTGGGAGTTCGTTTCACGCACCAACAGCGTCGGCGCGGTCTTCGTGCTCGCGGTCACCGACGACGACGAGATCGTGCTGGTCGAGCAGTACCGCGTGCCGCTGCGTGCGCACTGCATCGAACTGCCGGCCGGCATGATCGGCGACGAGCACGACTTCCGCAGCGAGACGGTGTTCGAGTCGGCGCTGCGCGAACTCGAGGAGGAGACCGGTTTCCGCGGGCGCGAGGTCGATCCGCTGATGTCCGGTCCCGTCGCCGCCGGCCTGACCTCGGAGATGCTGCACCTGGTGCGCGTGCGCGGGTTGCAGCGCGTCCACGCCGGCGGCGGTGTGGACGGCGAGAATATCCGCGTGCATGTCGTGCCGCTGCGCGAGATCGATTGCTGGCTGCAGAATCAGCACGCCGCCGGGCGGCTGATCGAGCCGCGCATCTACGCCGCGCTGTATTTCGCGCGCCGACCGGTCGCGGACCGCTGAGCGCGGCGTTTCATCTCGCCGGCTGCCACCGTCCGTCGCCGGTGCCGGCCTTGCGGTGACATGTCGAAAAACTTCCTGATAGCGTTGCAGGCGTTCACGAAACGGTCATGCAAACGCCATCGTTCGGCAATGAAACTGTGCTGGTCCGCCGGCAGCGCCTGCGTCAATGGCCTGCACCTGAGTTATGAGATTTGCGGGCCGGAGCAGGGCGAACCCCTGCTGCTGGTGATGGGACTCGGCGGCCAGCTGATCCACTGGCCGGATGCGCTGTGCGAGGCCCTGGTCGAACGGGGCTTCCGGGTCATCCGCTTCGACAACCGCGACGCCGGATTGTCGGCGGAATCCGATCGGGGACGGCCGATCCATCTGCCGCGCGACTGGCTGCGCGCACGCTGGGGTCTGCCGCTGTCCGCGAACTACGCGCTCCACGACATGGCCGAGGATGCGGTCGGTCTGCTCGACGCGCTCGGCATCGGCCGCGTGCACCTCGCCGGCGCTTCGATGGGTGGCATGATCGCGCAGATCGTCGCAGGCCGGTTTCCGCGGCGCGTGCGCAGCCTGACGTCGATCATGTCGAGCACCAATCATCCGCGCTTGCCCGCGGCGCGCCTCGACGTGCTCTGGCAGATGGCCGGAATCGGACCGCGCCCGCGCACGCGCGAGCAGGTGATCCGCCGCTCGCTGGCGATGCTGCGCCGCGTTGGCAGTCCGGGTTTTCCGACGCCGGTGGATTACCGCCGCCAGCTCGCCGGCCGCGCCTATGACCGCGCCTTTCGTCCGCGCGGCGTGCTGCGTCAGACCCACGCGATCCTCGCCACGGGCAGTTTCGAGGAGCTGCTGCCGGCGATCACCGCGCCGACACAGATCGTGCACGGCCTCGCCGATCCGCTGCTGCGGCCGGCCTGCGGCCAGCGCAGTGCGCAGCTGATCCGTCACGCGAAGCTGGAGCTGATCCCGGGCATGGGTCACGACCTCGCACCGGGCTTGATGCCGCGCTGGGCCGAGCTGATCGCGGCCAACGCCGCGCGCGCCTAGGCCGACCTTCAGCCGGCGAGATCGCGATTGCCCGATTCCAGCAGATAGGCGCGGATCTCGGTGGCGGTGTCCGGCGCCGGCAGACGCTCGGGATGCGCGAGCAGGGTTCGCACTTCGGCAGGATCGACCTGTCCGCGTTCGGCGCCGACGACGATCGCGGCGACTTCCGCCGCGGTCAGCGGCTGGCCGGCGTGCAGCAGGCTCAGTGCCGCGCGCAGGTGATGACCGCTGTCCATGACCATGATCTTGGCGTAGCGGCGATGGGCGAAGCGCGCTTCCTCGCTGTCGCGCTCGGCGGCGGGCGAGAAGCGGGCGATCAGGCGCGTGTAGTTTTCGCGGATCGCGTACTGCTGCGCACGGGCGGCCGCCGCATCGGGGATGTCGCCGATGCGGAACTGTTGAGATGTCGTCGTGCGCCCCGCCATCGCGGACCTCCGTGCCGGCCAGACTCCGGCCGTCATTGAACAGGGACATTGGGCGCCGGCGCGGCTGGCCCGCGCCTGAACGGGGCAAACGAGACGCCGGACGGCAGGCCGGCATCCCGAGGCCGCGCTTCGGGCGCGCGACGGCAAGCGCGCGTTGCGCGGCGCGGGGGTGCGGCCGATACTGCCGCACCAGAATTCCAGTCCGGGGACCTCCATGCCACGCCAGATACTCGACGAAGCCCGCATCCATCCCTCGATCCGCGACGTGATCGCCCGTCATCACCGCGACATCGTCGAGGAGGTCGCCAAGGCGGTCGATCAGCACGACATCGTCGTCGTCGGCATGGCACAGAACCCGAATCCCAAACGTGCGCGCAAGCTGCTCGACGCCGCCGGACTGCAGCATCACTACCTCGAATACGGCAGCTACTTCAACAACTGGCGGCGGCGCAACGCGCTGAAGATGTGGACCGGCTGGCCGACCTTCCCGATGGTCTTCGTCAAGCGCCAGCTGATCGGCGGTGCCGACGATCTGGAAAAGCTGCTGGCATCCGGCGAGCTCAAGAAGCTGCTCGGAGGCTGAACGCCTTGCGCGGCGCGGGCCTGCTGCTGGCGCTGGCACTCGTGGCCTGCGGCGCCGACCATGCGGGGCCGGCTGCGCCCGCGAGCGGGCGCGTGCTGATCCTGGGGCTCGACGGCACGCGCAGCGAAGGCATCGAGCTGGCGCAGGCGCCGCACCTCGACGCGCTGCGTGCCGAAGGCTTCACCGATCTCGACGCGATCGCCGGCGATGTCTCGCTGTCCGGACCGGGCTGGGCGTCGATGCTCAGCGGCGTTTGGTGCGACCGGCACAAGGTGGTGGACAACGACGTCAGCTGGGCCAATTCGAACTTCGACGCCTACCCGCATTTCCTCGCGCGCGCCGAGCAGGCACGGCCGGCCCTGCGCACTGCATCGGTGGTGCACTGGGCGCCGATCAACGACGAGATCCTCTGCGCCGACGAGCGCGCCGACGACTGCGGCGGCGTGGACGCGGTGATCACGCGCGACAGCGATGCGGGCGTGCGCGACGCGGTCGTCGATCTGCTGCGCGACGGTGACCCGGATGCCGTGTTCGTGCAGTTCGACGACATCGACCACGCCGGTCACGGCACCGCGCCGTCGTCGCCGCCCGGCGGTTTCTGCCCGAAGCCGTCCGGTGCCGTGGATGGCAACTGCCTGCTGCGGGGACTCAACGCCGAGTACCTGGCCGAGATCGAGCGCATCGACGGCTACATCGGCGACATCCTCGCCGCCCTGCGTGCGCGTCCGCGCTACGCGCTGGAGAACTGGCTGATCCTGGTGTCGCCGGACCACGGCGGCGGCGGGCTGGTGTTCAACCAGCACGGCTTCGATGTCGCGCAGGACCGCCGCACGTTCCTGATCGTCGCCGGCCCCGCGGCGCGGCCGCTGCCCGGTACGCCGGTCACGCGCCTGGCCGACCTGCCGCCGGCAGAGAACAACGGCCTGCCGCCCGCCGATACGCGCGGTGCGAAGCTGGTCGATATCGCGGCCACCGCGCTGTTCCATCTCGGCATCCCGATCGATCCGGACTGGCAGCTCGCAGGCCAGCCGCTCGGCGTGGCCGGCGCGCCGGATTACGAGGAGCGCGCGATCCCGAGCTGCTATTCCGCAGCACCGTTCACGCCCTGAGATCAGGTGCCGAAACGGAACGCCGAGGTCAGCACGCCCATCACCGGCTCGCTGAAGACGCAGCGGCCCGGCTCGTCGCCGGCCGCGGCGGCGGCGACCATCAGCGGCAGCAGGTGTTCTTCGCGCGGATGCGCCTGACGCGCGGCCGGCGCGGTTTCCCAGTGCAGGAGGCGTGTTTCCCGTTCCGTGCCCGCATGCGCGCACAGACTGTCCTGCAGCCAGGCGTCGAAGCGTGTCGCGGCGTCGTGCGCGGCGGGTCCGAACACGCGCAGGTTGTGATAGCTGTAGCCGCTGCCGACGATCAGCACACCCTCGTCGCGCAGGGCCGCGAGCGCGCGGCCGCAGGCCAGGTGCGCGGCGGGATCGAGTCCGGCACGCAGCGACAGCTGCACCATCGGCACGTCGGCGTCGGGAAAGATCAGCTTGAACGGCACGAACAGGCCGTGGTCGTAGCCGCGCGTCGCGTCACCGTGCGCCGGCAGGCCGGCAGCGTCCAGCCGTTCGATGATCCGCTGCGCCAGCGCCGGATCGCCGGGCGCCGGATACGTGAGCCGGTAGGTGTGCTCGGGAAAGCCGTAGTAGTCGAACAGCAGCGGCGGCCGCGACTGCGTCGTCACCGTGAAGGCCGGCGCTTCCCAGTGCGCGGAGATCACCAGCACCGCGCGCGGCCGCGCGGGCAGCTGCCGCGGCAGCGCGCGCAGCGAATCGCCCAGCCGCGTCCAGGTGTCCGGCGGATCCCAGTCCATGAAGAAGCAGGGACCGCCGCCATGCGAGATGAAGAAGCTCGGCTGGCGCATCGCCGGTCAGTCGCGGAAGTTCTCGAACTGCAGCGGCACTTCGACATCCGCCTTGCGCAGCAGCGCGATCGCCGCCTGCAGGTCGTCGCGCTTCTTGCCGGAGACTTTGAGCTTGTCGCCGTGGATCTGCGCCTCGACCTTGAGCTTGGACTCCTTGATCTTCGTGATGATCTTCTTCGCGACCGCCTGCTCGATGCCCTGCTTGACGGTGATCTTCTGCCGGGCGCGCGACAGGTTGATTTCCGGCTCGGCGGCGTCGAGGCAGCGCAGGTCGATGCCGCGCGCGGCCAGGCGCGGATGCAGGATGTCCTGCATCTGCTTGAGCTGGAAATCGTTGGGCGCACTGAGCGTGATCACCGAATCGTCGAGCTCGAAGGCGGCATCGACGCCGCGGAAATCGAAACGGTTGCCGAGTTCGCGGCGCGCCTGATCGACCGCATTGCTGAGCTCGTGCTTGTCCACCTTGGAGACGATGTCGAAGGAAGGCATGTGCAGTTGTCTGGAGGAACCGGTCGCCAGCTTACGCCGGCGCGACGCCGGGCTGCGGTAGTTCGTCCAGGCAGGCCGCGCTATGCTCCGGCCGGTCTCGGACGAGGAGATCGGGCATGGCAGTCAGAAAGGCGAAGAAGGTGAAGGCAAAATCAGCGGCGCCGAAGAAACCGAGCGCCAGGGCCAAGGCGATGCCGAAGAAGGTGGCGAAGAAGGCCGCCGCAGCCCGGAGGCCCGCCAAGTCCATCAAGGCCGCCAGGTCCGCCAGGTCCGCCAGGGCCGCCAGGGCCGCCGCCAAGGCCCGTCCGGCGAAGAAGAAGGACGGCCGTCCGCAGGGACGCGACTGGCCGGCGCTGGCGCCGTACCTGACCGTGCGCGATGCCTCGCTGAGCCTGGAGTTCTACCGCGACGCCTTCGGCTTCGAGGTCGAGGGCATGGTGATGCGCGACGCCGACGGCCGCGTCACACATGCCGGCATGCGCCTGGGCGATGCCTGCATCATGTTCGCGCCCCAGGGCATGTCCGATCAGATGCAGGCGCCGGCCGTCAGCGGCGCACCGGACAGCCTGTCGCTCTACGTCTATGTCCCGGACGTCGATGCACACGCCGAGCGCGCGCAGGACGCCGGCGCGGCCATGCTGCAGGGGCCGGCGGACCAGTTCTGGGGCGACCGCACCGCCATCTTCAAGGACCCGGACGGCTATCACTGGACCTTCGCGACGAACGTCGGCGCGTTCGACGCGTCGAAGGCGCCGGACTGATCCGCGGCGCCGCCGCGCGTTCAGCCGGTCGCGGCGGTCTCGCGATTGCGCAGCGCGTCGGCGAAGCGGTACATCGGCACGCGCAGCAGCGCGCGCAGCGCCTCGCTGGCGCCGACATCGTCGAGCGCGTGCTTCATGCACAGCAGCCACTGGTCGCGTTCCGCCGGACCGATCGCGTAGGGGCTGTGCGGTCCGTGCATGCAGACGCTGCCGTACTTCTCGAAGTACAGCCGCGGTCCGCCGAACCAGCCGGACAGGAACTCGTAGAGCTTGAGCTTCATCGGCCCGAGATCGTCCTGGTGCATCGCGCGGATCGTCGCCGCTTCCGGCAGACGGTCCATCGCGTCGTAGAAGGCGTCGGCAAGCGCGCGCACGCCGGCGTCGCCGCCGATCAGTTGGTAGGGAGTGAGCGGTGATTCCATGTCGGGGCAGCGCAGAGCAGGTCCGCGGCCCGATTCTGGCGATCGCCCCGCGTGCCGCCTTGACCCGGATCATTGTCGGCCGCGCGGCGCCCGCCGAGCCGCAGCAACGGCCACCTGCGTACACTGTTGACTGCGGTCCGCCATCCGGCCGGGCCGCCGACCCATCCGGAGCGTCGCCATGCGTCACCTGCTCGTCGTGGTCGCCGCGGCCTGCGCGCTCGCGGCCTGTGCGGATCGCGATCGCAACCGCGACCGCGACGGCGCGGGGATCACGCCGACCACGCGCTATGCCTTCGCCAACCAGTGCTGGGCGCTGCGCGTCGGTCCCGGCGGCCGTTATGTGGCGCGCAGCGGCGACACCTACGCCGCGACCGCGGCACGCCCCGACGATGCCGAAGCCTTCTTCCTGAAGCCGTCCGCGCTCGGCACCTATCTGCTCTACGGGCACGATGCGCGGCTGCTCGCCGCCGCGGCGCCGGTCACGTCGCTGGCGCTGGCCGATGCCGAGCCCGCGGCCGAATGGACGGTGGTCGGGCGCGGCGACGCCACCGTGTATCCGGCGGCGCCGGCCGTGGACGTCGATCCGGACGCGGCCGCGGTCGCCGCCTACCGCGCCTTCGTCGATCCCGGCCACCTCGATGCAGTCTTCACGCTGCGCGCGCAGGGTGATCAGTCCTATCTGGCCCTCGACGCGGGCGAGCGGTTGACCACCGACGCGCAGGCCGCGGCAGCCGCTGACGTCTCGTTCGCGCCGCTGCCGCTGCAGCGCTGTGCGGCGTTTCCTGAAGCGCAGGACGACGTGCGCGGCTCGACCTTCAGCGGCACGCGCGGCGACGGGCGCGTGCTCGGCTTCGCCGACTCCCACCTGCACGCCACTTCGACGAGTTTCCTCGGCGGCGCCAAGCCGGGCTGGACCTTCCACAAGTACGGTGTCACGCACGCGCTCGCCGACTGCGCCGCGCAGCACGGCCCGAACGGCATGCGCGATCTGATCGGCAGCCTGTTCACCGGCGACTTCGACGGCCACGACACGCGCGGCTGGCCGTACTTCCCGGACTGGCCGTCGCGCACCGCGACCACCCACGAGGCGGTGTACTGGAAATGGATGGAGCGCGCCTGGAAGGCCGGGCTGCGCCTGGTCCTCAACTACGCGGTGGACAACGAGACGCTGTGCGAGATCCAGCGCAACGCCGCCGGCACGCCACTGCGCAACTGCAACGAGATGGTCAACGCCGGGCGGCAGATCGCCACGGCCTATGCGCTGCAGGATTACATCGACGCGCAGTACGGCGGCCGCGGCGCCGGCTGGTACCGCATCGTCACGACGCCGGCGCAGGCGCGCAGCGTGATCGGTCAGGGCAAGGTCGCGGTGCTGCTCGGCATCGAGGTCTCGAATCTGCTCGACTGCAGCGTGACCTTCAATCCGCTGAGCACGCAGGAGGCCTTCGAGGAGACCGGCGATCCGGCGGGCGGCGGCCAGCTCTACGGCTGCGCGATGACCGAGACCGGTGCGGGCAACGAGATCCTCACGCAGCTGCAGCGCCTCAAGGATCTGGGTGTCAGTGGGCTGTTCACCGTGCACGAGTTCGACAATGCCTTCGGCGGCAGCGACATCTTCGACGGACTGGTCCTCAACCTCGGCACCCGGGAAAACTCCGGTGGCCTGGGCAGCGCCGACCGGCTGGCGGCGATGGCGCAGTTCGACGTGCCGGCGCAGCTGGAGGCGATCTCGCACCTCGAAGCCAGCGGCGCCGCGACCGGCGAGTTCTGGTCCACCTACGACTGCCCGGCCGCGGAGTCCGACGAAGCCGGCGGCGGCTTCGTGTTCCCGGTGGGCGCGGTGATGACCAATCTCGGCCCGCCGCCGCCGCTGTGCCCGTATCTGGGCCAGGGCGGCCGGCCAGGCGGCGCGACCGCCTGCTATCCGGCCGCGCCGCAGTGCAATGCCCGCCTGCTGACGCCGATCGGCCTGTACACCTACGGCAAGATCATGGAGCTGGGCTTCATCTTCGAGATCGACCACCTGGCTTTCGCACTCAAGGACCAGTTGCTCGATCTGGCGGCCGCGCAGACGCCGAACTATCCCCTGGTGTCGGGACACGCCTGGAGCGGGCTGTCGTGGCGGCAGGCGCGGCGCATCTTCGCCGGCGGCGGCATCGTCTATCCCAGCCTCAACAGCACCGCGGACTACACGAGCCTGTGGCGCACGATCAAGCCGCTGTGGCACGAGGCCGGTGCTCCCTACGAGTTCGGCTTCGGTTTCGGCTCCGACACCAACGGCATGTCGCCGCAGATGGCGCCGCGCGCGACGATCGCCGACGGCAAGGCGCTGCGCTATCCGTTCACGCTGTTCGACGGGCCGGTGTTCGACGCGCTGCCGGAGTTCCGCTCGGTCGCCGGCGTGGTCTTCGACCAGCCGGGCGCCTTCGACGCCGACGGCAACGGCCGCCACTGGCACGAGGACATCGACGGCAACGCGCACTACGGCATGGCCGCGGACTTCGTCGAGGAACTGCGCCTCGAAGGCACGCCCGAACAGATGCGTGACCTGTACAACTCCGCCGAGGTGTACCTGCAGTTCTGGGAGCGCACCCAGGCCGCCAGCGCCGCGGTGCGTGCGAAAGGACTGGTGGTGCCGGATGGCCTGCTACGCGCGGCGCCGGTCACGCCCTGATGCCTGCGATGGCGGCGCTGCGGCGGCCGGGTTGAGCAATTTTTAGGTTCTTCACCCAATTCCGGGGAACGCTGCGCGGATTTTGAGGAAGAAGTAGTGGTCGTCGCGGAAGCCGTAGGCCATGCGCTTGATGACCTTGATCTTGTTGTTGATGCCC
>NZ_JBEAAM010000052.1:0-1606 GCF_040066175.1 Fontimonas sp. SYSU GA230001 | reverse complement strand
CAACCTGTCATGCATACAAATCGTTCCCACTCATCATGGCCGCCAGCCGGACGGCTCCCATACCGTCCAATCTACCCACTCAAATTTCAAGAGAGGCAACAAACTTCGGTTCATCCCCGCGTGCGCGGGGAACACCTCCGCTTCACGTGTAATCGCAGCTCGCAGTTCGGTTCATCCCCGCGTGCGCGGGGAACACTGTACGATTTTGTATTGTGGGTGCCGCGCAAACGGTTCATCCCCGCGTGCGCGGGGAACACGCATCATTCAAAACCTCGAACCTCATACACAGCGGTTCATCCCCGCGTGCGCGGGGAACACGAGGGCCGTGCGGTGAGGCAGCGCATAACCATCGGTTCATCCCCGCGTGCGCGGGGAACACCCACACCCGTGCAAACGAAAACCTCTAGGGAACGGTTCATCCCCGCGTGCGCGGGGAACACCGCCGGTATTGGCAGCGTGGCCGCTCTGGTGGCGGTTCATCCCCGCGTGCGCGGGGAACACGACGAGGCGACGGGTATTCAAGCGCCTGATTTCGGTTCATCCCCGCGTGCGCGGGGAACACCGCTGGTCGTGATCGAGGGCTGACGCCGTGGGCGGTTCATCCCCGCGTGCGCGGGGAACACGCGCTGGAACTGGCGATGCGCCGCGACACCCACGGTTCATCCCCGCGTGCGCGGGGAACACGTTCAGGTGATTCATGAAATGCAAGCGCGCGCCGGTTCATCCCCGCGTGCGCGGGGAACACTTCTCCGGCGGCTCCCAGGCATCGAACCCGACCGGTTCATCCCCGCGTGCGCGGGGAACACGCACCGTCATCGAACCTCAGGCGGCAGTGAGACGGTTCATCCCCGCGTGCGCGGGGAACACTTTGGAGGCGTCCCTCCGTCGTTGCGGTGCCCCGGTTCATCCCCGCGTGCGCGGGGAACACTTTCGTACGGTCGCGTTTATGTTCTGGAGTCGCGGTTCATCCCCGCGTGCGCGGGGAACACATCAAATGCGCGCCGGTATCATCTGGCACCGTCGGTTCATCCCCGCGTGCGCGGGGAACACGTGCACTCATGCGCACTCCAGATGCATCAACTCGGTTCATCCCCGCGTGCGCGGGGAACACTTTCGTACGGGCGTGTCTACGTTCTTGAGTCGCGGTTCATCCCCGCGTGCGCGGGGAACACTAAGGTTAGTTGATCCACTGTCAGCGAATCCACGGTTCATCCCCGCGTGCGCGGGGAACACGTGCGTTGGTACGCATGTTACCGCTGATAATCCGGTTCATCCCCGCGTGCGCGGGGAACACCACGTTACCGTAAGACCGGCCAGATACGGTGTAGGTTCATCCCCGCGTGCGCGGGGAACACCGGCAGAAGCACTGGGTGCAGGACAAGTCCCGCGGTTCATCCCCGCGTGCGCGGGGAACACTCGCTATGCCGTTGTCTGGTGTATGTCCGCCACGGTTCATCCCCGCGTGCGCGGGGAACACATCATCGACGCCTACAGGGATACAAACATTGGCTCTTCGTGATTCCGTGTGGGTGATTTGACGCCCATGCTCCGGCTGCAACCCGCTCTGGCATTGACGATGAGGTTGTCGGCGGTGCGTCGGAAATCT
>NZ_JBEAAM010000051.1:0-1840 GCF_040066175.1 Fontimonas sp. SYSU GA230001 | reverse complement strand
ATCGGGATAGGGGACGCCGAGGATACCCTCAGCGTTCCCCTCCCACACCACCGGACATGCGGGTCCGCATCCGGCGGTTCGAGCGGTTGAGGTTACGCGACAAGGCGCGGTACCCCGAGTGTGTCGAAGAAGGCGTTCGGCAACGCCACGTTCAGCAGCTTCGCGCTGTTGCGCCACCAGCGGCGGCTGTTCGCCGCCACTCGCTGCGCGGCGGAATCGGACATCCCGCGCGCACGCAGCTCGCGGTAGATCGTCGTCCCGCGCTTCCACTGCTTGAGCTGCACCATCCGCAGCCGGTGTCGCAGCCATTCGTCCAGATCGCTGAAAATCCGCGGCGTCTGCGCGAGCTGGAAGTAGTGCTTCCAGCCCGGCAGGTAGCTCCGCAAGTCCTCGGCGACCCGTGTCAGGCTTCGGCCACCGTTGCGGCCGGTGATCTGCCGCACCCGCGCTTTCATCGCCGCCAGCGATTTGGCGGCAACGGCACACTTGACCTCGCCTGTCCGGGTCCAAAATCCATATCCCAGAAAAGGCCGGCTCGTCGCCGTCGCCACCGCGCTCTTGGTCTGGTTGATCCGCAGGTGCAGCTTGCCGTAGAGCTTGCGCAGTCCCGCCATCACCCGCTCGCCGGCCTTGCTGCTCCGTACATAGACGTTGCAGTCGTCGGCGTAGCGGACAAAGACGTGACCGCGCGCTTCCAGTACCTTGTCCACCTCATCCAGCAGCACGTTCGCCAGCAGCGGCGACAGCGGCCCGCCTTGCGGCGCGCCCTCAAACCGCTCGATCACTACCCCGTCGGCCATGATTCCGGCTTTCAGGTAGCCGTGGATCAGCTTGAGCACCGCAGGGTCCGCGATCCGCTTTGCCAGCCGCCCCATCAGTACGTCGTGGTTGACCCGGTCGAAAAACTTCTCCAGGTCCACATCCACTACGAAACAGTGTCCAGCCTGTATGTGGGCGCGCGCCTTGCGTATCGCCTGATGCGCGCTGCGCCCGGGCCGAAACCCGTAGCTGCTGTCCGAGAACGTCGGATCGAATCGCGGCTGCAGCGCCTGCAGCGCGGCTTGTTGGATGAAACGGTCCAGCACCGTCGGTATCCCCAGCGTCCGCACCCCGCCGCCACCCTTGGGTATCTCACACCGTCGTACCGGCTGCGGTCGGTAGGTCCCCGCGAGCAGCTGCCCGCGTATCTCCACCCAGTGGGTCGCCAGATATTCCGGCAGCTCTTCCACGCTCATCCCGTCGACACCGGGACTGCCGTGGTTCTTCTTCACCCTCTTCAGGGCTTGCTTCAGATTGTCGCGTGCGACGATCCTCTCCATCAGACCGTCGCTTCCCGAGCGCTCGTCTCGATGTCTCTCCGGCCGCACTTCACCGCCGCGCGGAACTCCGCAGGCTTCACCTGCGTCGCTCCGTCGCAGCCCCGCTCGCGCGGGTGGCTGGTGCCCTGTGCCGCCGCGATCCATCGTCGTTTCGCTCTCCCCCTCGTTCGGCCCTTCGCCGTCGCCGGCTACTACGGCCTCTGCTGACTTCTCGCTTGCGCCAAGGTGGGGCTCCAAGCTCGGCGTCGCCCTTTCGGACGTGCAGCGAGATCTCCCCGGGTAAGAACGCAGTCCTTCCTCACGCAGCCGCCGGATCTACGCCGCCTGAGCTTTGGCCACAAGAGCTTTGCAGTCGTTTGCCTGCTCGCCCTGCTCGGCATCGCCTCGTATCCGGTTCTTGTACATCGGCTCGTGATTTCGCTCCACGCTTCCTCTCCACGGTCAGTCACCCTCCCGCAGTTGCGCTTCGCTTGGCTTACTGTGGCCAGCTCACCGGAGGACTTACACCTCCAAGACTGCGC
>NZ_JBEAAM010000050.1:0-1942 GCF_040066175.1 Fontimonas sp. SYSU GA230001 | reverse complement strand
GACACGACCAGAACCGTCATCTTCCTGATCGCCGGCAAACTCGACTTCGGCGCGGTCAACCCTCATGCCCGGTAACCCACTCGTTTTTCAACAGAGCCTGGAAAAAGACATCTGGGTGGTGTGGACGCTCTCGGCAATCTACGCCTCCCCCATCGCCGACACGCTGACGTTCAAGGGCGGCACGTCGCTTTCCAAGGCCTACAAGGTCATCGACCGCTTTTCGGAAGACATCGATCTGACCTACGACATCCGCGCCCTGGTGCCGGATCTGCTGCGCGAAGGCAATCCGATTCCGGCATCGATGAGCCAAGAGAAGAAGATCACTCGCGCGGTACGCGCACGGCTTCCCGAGTGGATCGAGCAGACGGTACGCCCGATCATCGAAGACGCCTTGGCCGCGAGCGGCTTGCAGGCGGACTTGAGTCTCGCCGGCCAGGAGCGCGACAAGCTGATCATCGCCTATCCCGCCGTGAAGACCGGCACGGGCTATGTCTCCGCGACTGTCCAACTGGAGTTCGGGGCGCGGGCCACGGGCGAGCCGCATCAGTTCCATCCGGTGGCTTGCGACATCGCGCCGTGGATCGAGGGCGTGACCTTTCCGACGGCACGGCCCTTGGTCATGGCCGCCGAACGTACGTTCTGGGAGAAGGCCACGGCCGCACACGTCTACTGCCGTCAGGCACGCCTGCGCGGCGAACGCTATTCACGTCATTGGTACGACCTGGCGGCGCTGGCGCGAACCGAGCATTTCGACAAGGCGGCCGCCGATCGGCAACTGGCGCATCAGGTGGCCGAGCACAAGTCGATGTTCTTCGCCGAGAAGGATGCCAACGGCGGCAAGATCGACTACGTCGAGGCTGTGAGCGGCTCGCTCAAGCTGGTACCGGAAGGCGCATCACGCACGGCGTTGGCGCAGGATTTTGCGGCGATGCGCGAGGACGGCCTGCTGGTGTCGGATCAGCCAGAGTTCGACGCGATTCTGGAAACCTGCGCCGTTATCGAGGACAAGGTCAATCGGCTGGCGTGAGGTCAGGCACTTCCAAGCCCAATCCGCGCGCGCTGCTCATCCCACAACGCCGGCGGGTCCACCGCCAAGTCGAACAGCGTGACGTGATTCGGCAGCGTATCGTCCAGGATTGCGGCCACGATGTCCGGCGCCAGCGTGGTGAGGTTGACCATCCGGCTCACGTAGCTGTTGTCGATCCCCTCCCGTGCGGCGATCTCCTTCAGTGATTTCGCTTCCCCCGACTCCAGCATGGCCAGCCAGCGATGCCCCCTGGCCAGCGCCAACTGGAGCGGCGTCGCTGTCACATCCCACGGCCGCACGGGATCGGTTTCGCCGTTCGGCAGCGTGACCAGCTTGCGCCCGCTGCGGCGTTTGATCTGGATCGGCACCGACAGGGTCAGCCTGCCGTCGCTCGTCTGCAGAATGTCCGGCTCACCGGTCTTCTGGATGCGGATGTCGTTGCGGACTCCATCCCTGGAGTCCGCCGCTTCGCGGCCAGCCTGTCGGCTGTCCAAATTCGTTCCAGACGAATTTGTCATGCCAACGCCTCCTCCGCCTGCTCGACGGGCTCGGGACGCAGCTCCAACACCAGACGCTCGATGCCATTGGCGCGCAGCCGCACCTCGAGGTCGTTGGGCGACACGATCACCTTCTCGACCAGCAGCCGGACGATCCGGGTCTGCTCCGCCGGGAACAGCTGATCCCAGATCGCGTCGAGCCGGGTCATGGCCACCGTGACTTGCGCTTCGTCCAGGGTCGGATCGAGCTCGATCGCCTGCGGCAACACCTCGCCCAGGAGATCGGGCGCGCGCAGGATCGCGCGCAACTGGTCGAGGACTGCGCATTCCGCGAATGTCGGTCCACGATTCCGCGCGATGTCGGTCCAGCAATCCGCGGCATGCCGGTCCAGTGGTGATCGGGACGGAAATACTCTGA
>NZ_JBEAAM010000049.1:0-2193 GCF_040066175.1 Fontimonas sp. SYSU GA230001 | reverse complement strand
GGGTATCGGGGAAATGCTGTTGTCGAGGGCATTCCGGCGCTTCGTCGACCGACCCTATCCCAGTGTTGTTACAGCGTCCCGTCCTCCAGCAGCCGCGTCAGCAGCTCGATGTCGACGCCGTAGTTGATCAATGGTCCTTCGTCAACGACACGCTGCGAGAACGTGCGCGCCATCCCGGTCGTCATCATGTCGGCCGTGACCAAGTCGTCACGGCGGCGGAAAGGCGGACGACGCTGCTTGTGCAACCGATCGTTGAACAGGACCTTCGCCCTGAGCGCCTCGAAGCTGTAGCCCCTTCCCAGGCGGTTCATGAGCCTGATCAGGTTGTTCATGCTCTCCGAGAAGGCGTTCGTGATCCGGTGATCGAAGTAAGCCAGGATCAGCGGCTGCCAGTTCTTGAACGCCGTCGTAATGTCCTTGAAATGCGGCGCCACCTCGGCCGGCAGGCTGTTCCTCCAGGCATCGTAGTACCGCTCCGCTTCTGCCTTGGACGCGCAGTCGTACAGGCCGAAGAACGCCTCCTTGACCTGGTAGGCGGCGCCCAGCGCCGGATAGTTCGCCGTCCAACCGTCGAGCAGCAGGCGGTCGCGGTCGGTCAGGTCTGCCGGCCGCTTGAGCAGCACGAAGCGGTCGTGCATCAGACCGCGTCGCTGGCGCAGCTCCAGTCCGGAGCGCAGGGCCTTGCGGACGTTCTCCATACCCTGGTTGGCCATCCGCAAGACGTGGAACTTGTCGACGACGATCTGTGCCTGCGGCAGCACCGCACGGCAGGCGTCCCGGTAGGGCGTCCACATGTCCATAGCGACGTACCGGACCTTCTCCTTGCCCGGCAGGTTCGTCAGGTAGCGCGCGACCGAGGTCTTGTTCCGGTCGGGCAGCATGTCGACGATGGTGTTGTGCTGGATGTTGCCGATGACGCAGCGCGGCCGACGGATGATGTGGATCTCGTCGATGCCCATCATCTGCGGAGCTTCGATCCGGACCCGCTTCTGCAGCTCGTCGACGTAATCGCTGAAGATCAGACGGACGGTCTTGTCGGCAACGCCGCACTCCTCGGCGATGTGCGCGAAGGGCCGCTTGAGCGACTGCTTACCGATCCACTGCACCAGGCGCGCGGTCATCTCGCGTTTGTCGTCGACCTCGGGCAGTGCCTCGGAAAAGGTCCGGCCGCACGACCTACACTTGAAACGGCGCCTCTGAACGTAGATGCCGACGCGCTTGCCGTGGCTCGGCAGGTCGCGGATCAGGACCTCGTAACGGCCGAAGCCGATGATGCTCGGGCTGCTGCAGTGAGCGCACTGCCGCGTGGCGGCCGCACTCTCAGCCTGTACGTGGTAGTCGTGCTCGCTCTCGTCAACCCGCAGGGTGCGCAGGTGGCGCAGGTTGAGCAGAGAGGTCATTGCCGTGGCGCGTTTTCGGGCACCACTGGCCGGATGCGATCGAGAATGGCCTGGACCTGCTGCCGAAGCACCGGCAGATCGTGCATGACCGTGCTCCACACGACATCCAGATCGACCTCGAAGTAGTCGTGTACGACACGGTTGCGCATCGCGCTCATCTGCTGCCAAGGCACCTGCGCATGCTGCGCCACGAAGGCGGGATCGACCTTGAGGATTTTGGTGGCCGCCTCGCCAATGACGGTGATGCTCCGGATCACCGCATCTTGCTCCATCCACTTGGTTTCGAGCGCGGCAGCGTCCGGCAAACCATCAAGGCAGGCGGTGGCGCGTTCGATGGCCTGAACGATGTGGTCCAGGTAGTCGGCAACGCGCGGTTGCTTGCGCGTCATTACAAGGGGGCGGCTTCTTGAAGAATGCGCGCGCGGGCGTTGCGTGGCAGCGCCTTGGGCGTCAGCACATCGACGGGAACGCCGAGCAACTCTTGCGCTTCGATCTGCAGCCCCGCCAGAGTCAGCAGGGTCGTGGAGGGCGTCGGGTCCACCAGCAGATCGAGGTCGCTGTCGTCACTATCGTCGCCATGCAACACCGAGCCGAACACGCGCGGGCGCAAAACACCATGGCGGGCGGCCAATTGCCGCAGCTCCGCTCGGTGTGCAGCCAATGCCTGTGATGGTTTCAAGTCAGACTCAGGGCAAATCGGTCCATGCCGTAAACAACAGCATAGTCCCATTTTACACTACATCGCAACATCTGCATGCAGGGCGTCCAACAACACGATATTCCTCATACCCTT
>NZ_JBEAAM010000048.1:0-2409 GCF_040066175.1 Fontimonas sp. SYSU GA230001 | reverse complement strand
CTCTTTCGCATCGACTCGCCGGTGAGGTTGAGCCGATAGCTGTTGTGCACGAGGCGATCGAGGATGGCGTCAGCCAGGGTGGGATCGGCGAGATAGGCGTGCCACTGCTCGACCGGAAGCTGGCTGGTAATCAGCGTGGACTTCTTGTCGTAGCGATCGTCGAGGATTTCCAGCAGGTCGCGGCGCGTCTGCTCGGTGAGCGGCGCGAGGCCGAAATCGTCGAGGATCAGCAGGTCGACCTTGGCGATCTGGCGGAAGAAGCCGGAGCGATTGCTCATGGCGGTGGCGCGAGCGAGCTCGTCGATCAGGCGTGGCATGCGGAAGAAGCGCACCGTGTGATCGGCGCGACACGCCGAATGGCCGATGGCGCAGGCGATCCAGGATTTGCCGACGCCGGTGGGTCCGCAGAGCAGGACGTTGAGTCGCTCGCGGATCCAGGCGAGGTCCGTCACCTGGCCGAGCACGATCTTCTGCATGCCGCGCGGGGTCCTGGTGTCGAGATCTTCCAGACAGGCGCTCTGCGCGAGCTTGGCCCAGCGCAGGCGCTGGCCGAGCCGCTGCGCCTTGCGGTCGTGGACCTCGTGCTGCAGCAGCAGCGCGAGGCGATCCTCGAAGGACAGGTCTGCCGCGTCGGGGCGCGTGAGCTGGTGCTCGAGTGCTGCGGCCATGCCGCGCAGGCGCAGGGCGTGGAGCTGGTCAAACAGGGGATGCTGTAGCAAGACGTCGATTCCTCATTGGTAGTACGTGGGCCCGCGCAGATTGCCGTGCGCGGGAAGGGACAACGCGGGAGGCTCCTTCTGCACCGGCGCCTTGATCAGCGCGCGCAGCGTGCGGTAATTGGTGCTGCCGAGAATCAGGGCACGCTCACAGGCCGCTTCCAGCCGTGCAGCATCGAAATCCTTGGCCAGGCGCAGGATGCCGAGCGATCGGCGCAGGGTCTGCTCGGGATGGACGCGCGCGTGGACTTGCTGACGCACGACGCTGGCCGTAGCCGGACCGATGGCCGCCGCCTCGCGCAGCAGGCGCTCATGCGAAAGCTCGACGACGGCCTTGTGCCGCGGCGGACGATGGTCTGGCAGCGTCGTGAAGCTGCCGCGGATGTGCGAGCGCAAGTGCGCCGCCACGCGCTGGCCACGCAGGAAGACCTCGATCGTGGAGACGGTGAGCCGGACCTCGACGGTCCGGCCAATCAGGGCGTACGGCACCGAGTAGTACCGGCGCTCGACCTCGACGTGATAATCGAGATGGACCTTGGCCTTCTTCCAGGTCGCGTACTCGTACGCTGACGCCGGCAGGGCGCGCAGCGCCGGCTGCTCGCTGCTGGCAAAGACACTGGCACGCGTGCCTTCCCGTTTCTGGAACGGCTTGGCATTGAGCTCGGTGACGAGCGCGCGAATGGCGGCATTGAGCGCTGCCAGCGAGAAGAAGGTGGCGTTGCGCAGTCGCGCCAGAATCCATCGCTCGACCAGCAGCACGCCGCTCTCGACTGCCGCCTTGTCGCGTGGCTTGCGCACCCGCGCCGGCAGGATGGCCATGCCGTAGTGCCTGGAAAACTCCTGGTACGCAGGATTCAGGTCCGGGTCATAGCGGTCCGGCTTGGTGACGCCGCTCTTGAGATTGTCCGGCACCGTCGCCGCCGGGCTGCCGCCGAAGAAGTCGAAAGCGCGGACGTGCGAGGCGATCCAGTCCGGTGCCGATTGGGTCCAGGTCGCTTCGGCATAGGTGTAGCCGGAGTGCCCGAGCACGGCGACGAAGATCTGCGCGTCGCGGACCTGGCCGGTGGCCGGGTCCACGACCGGCGCAGTCTGGCCGGCGTAATCGACGAAGAGCTTGTCGCCCGGCGCGTGGGCCTGCCGCAGCACCGCATCCTGCGTCGACAGCCAGGCGCGGTAGTGATCGCAAAAGGCGCTGTACTCGCAGCCGTCCGGATGCGCCAGCCGGTACTCCTGCCAGAGCAGCAGGCGTGTCACCCCCTTGCGCTTGAGCTCGGCGTGGACGTGCTCGAAGTCCGGTTTCGGAAATGTCGGCGCGACATGCCCAATCGGATACAGCCGCGCCTCCAGCGCCGCGTCGTCAGCATCGTCAGGCAGCGGCCAGGACAGCCCGGCTTCGCGGACGCGGCGCAGGCACTCCTGCACCGTGGAGCGTGCCATCGACAGCGCCGCACCGATCTGCCGCTCCGACACGCCGGCCTCGAATCGCAGGCGCAGCACCTCTCGAATCTTGCGCACGGATAACCTCGGTTGCGCCACCTCGACCCCCTTCCAGATGGAAAAAGGGGCGGAGCGTAGCGGGGTTATCCCGCATCACCTACTGGACCGACATGCCGCGGAATCGTGGACCGGCTTGCCGCGGAACGCTGGACCGACATGCGGCGGAATCATGGACCGGCATGGCGCGGAATACGCA
>NZ_JBEAAM010000047.1:0-2461 GCF_040066175.1 Fontimonas sp. SYSU GA230001 | reverse complement strand
CTACTGGACCGACATGCCGCGGAATCGTGGACCGGCTTGCCGCGGAACGCTGGACCGACATGCGGCGGAATCATGGACCGGCATGGCGCGGAATACGCAGTCGCATTGGCCGGTTCATCCCCGCGTGCGCGGGGAACACGGCTTCCTTGCGGGCGACAATGCCGTTCAGTTCGGTTCATCCCCGCGTGCGCGGGGAACACGCGGGAGCCAGCATCAACGCCATCGTGCTCGACGGTTCATCCCCGCGTGCGCGGGGAACACCAGAAGGACGGCTGGGCCAAACAGATGAAAACCGGTTCATCCCCGCGTGCGCGGGGAACACGTGTGTATGAAGCGCGGGCCGAGTAACGAATGTGGTTCATCCCCGCGTGCGCGGGGAACACCTGGTCGCAGTAAGTTCCCTAAGGGGTTCCGGCGGTTCATCCCCGCGTGCGCGGGGAACACGAACGACGACACTGGGCCAAACGGATGCGAGCCGGTTCATCCCCGCGTGCGCGGGGAACACAACGCATACCGATTGCCTCCAAATCACCGCCGCGGTTCATCCCCGCGTGCGCGGGGAACACGTGCAACTGCCGACCAGGGCACTGCCCGAGTCCGGTTCATCCCCGCGTGCGCGGGGAACACGAATTTCACCGTCCGGCATCACGACGTCAACGCGGTTCATCCCCGCGTGCGCGGGGAACACAGCGCGAACAAAAGCGGCCACCTGCGATAAATCGGTTCATCCCCGCGTGCGCGGGGAACACTTCTGCAGCGCCAGCAGCTTCTGCTCGGCCGTCGGTTCATCCCCGCGTGCGCGGGGAACACGTCGGCGCCCGCCGCGTAGCGCTCGCCAAGCGCGGTTCATCCCCGCGTGCGCGGGGAACACGCGCTGGAACTGGCGATGCGCCGCGACACCCACGGTTCATCCCCGCGTGCGCGGGGAACACGCCACACACGCCGCCGTGGTGCATCACGCCTACGGTTCATCCCCGCGTGCGCGGGGAACACTGCCTGATCGGCCGCTATGGCGAGATCGATGTCGGTTCATCCCCGCGTGCGCGGGGAACACGTGGGCAACGACAACGTCGTGATCTACAACAGCGGTTCATCCCCGCGTGCGCGGGGAACACCGCGCCTCGCTGCTGTAGGCGTCCAGCATGTGCGGTTCATCCCCGCGTGCGCGGGGAACACGACGCCTGCACGGTCGCGGCGCGGCGCTCATCCGGTTCATCCCCGCGTGCGCGGGGAACACTCGATGCGGTCATAGCGCGCGAACCACTGCGCCGGTTCATCCCCGCGTGCGCGGGGAACACTGCCGCCGGCCCCGAACGTCACTGACAACAGCCTGGTTCATCCCCGCGTGCGCGGGGAACACGTCGTCATGGCGGTAAACATAGAATGCATGTCCGGTTCATCCCCGCGTGCGCGGGGAACACAGCGATCTGCTCAAGCATGCCGACGGCGACCGCGGTTCATCCCCGCGTGCGCGGGGAACACACCGGGATGGCGATGCGCAGGCGCTCCGGGAACGGTTCATCCCCGCGTGCGCGGGGAACACGCCATCTCCGGCAATAAAGGCCCGCGGCGCGCCGGTTCATCCCCGCGTGCGCGGGGAACACCGGTTAAATGAGAAGGGCCGCGCGTGGCGGCCCGGTTCATCCCCGCGTGCGCGGGGAACACATCGCAAACAGGGGCCGGGCAGCCGGCCCCCGCGGTTCATCCCCGCGTGCGCGGGGAACACGTTTGTTGGCGCCCAGGTTCAGAGCTCATATTCGGTTCATCCCCGCGTGCGCGGGGAACACCTCATCGTCCGCTCGATCCTCGGGCCTATCGACGGTTCATCCCCGCGTGCGCGGGGAACACGGCGTAGCCTGCGTACTTGTTGGTGCCGGTGGCGGTTCATCCCCGCGTGCGCGGGGAACACGCGCTGAACGATAACCGCAGCGAGCGCCTGACCGGTTCATCCCCGCGTGCGCGGGGAACACTCGTGGGTCTGCGCAAAGCGCGCGTGCTCGGCCGGTTCATCCCCGCGTGCGCGGGGAACACGATCGCTTGGATGTACGCATCCTGCCGCAGCCCGGTTCATCCCCGCGTGCGCGGGGAACACGGACTCGGCGATTGCACGCAGCGCCGGCTCGACGGTTCATCCCCGCGTGCGCGGGGAACACATTGCCATGCTGCGCGACTACGCGCAGAACGTCGGTTCATCCCCGCGTGCGCGGGGAACACTAGGTCATCGTCGAGCCATCCTCTGACTTGAACGGTTCATCCCCGCGTGCGCGGGGAACACGTCCAAACGTATCGCAGTACGAAACCCCGGCGCGGTTCATCCCCGCGTGCGCGGGGAACACTACACGTCTACGACCGTAAACAATTCGCCTCTCTTGAAATTTGAGTGGGTAGATTGGACGGTATGGGAGCCGTCCGGCTGGCGGCCATGATGAGTGGGAACGATTTGTATGCATGACAGGTTGTT
>NZ_JBEAAM010000046.1:0-2628 GCF_040066175.1 Fontimonas sp. SYSU GA230001 | reverse complement strand
ATGCAGCGCGCCAGATCGCGCGAGACGACGACCAGGCGCCCGTCGCGGGTGCCGTCCTTGAGCGTGGCGAGTTTCATGCGCCGATTTTCGGCGTTTCGGTGGCCCTCGGCTAGCGGCGCTTCCCTCAGCGCCGCATGCGCCGGAGATCCTTCTCCATCGCGGCGAACAGCGTGTCGAGACCGAAGCTGAAGATGTCGTCGAGCCGGGCCACGCGCAGATGCGGCACCACTTCAGTGATCCGCGGATGCCGCTCGGGGTCCGCGTAGCGCTCCAGCAGGATCGGCGTCGCGGCGCCCTGCATTGCACGGCTGCCGACTTCGGCGATGCCGGCGCCGACGACGAAGCCTGCAAGCAGACGGAAGTAGCGCGCCGTGTGCTGCGCGTCGAAGCCGGCATCGGCGAAGGCCTGCAGAAGGCGCTCGTAGAAGGCCAGCGAGCGCTCGGTACGGAAGCGCCGCGACGCCAGCACCCAGAACGCGCGCGGATGGTGAATGGCGACACCGCGCAGCGCGTCGAAGCAGCGGCGCAGACGCAGCAGCGGCGCGTCGTCGCCGTCGAGCGCGGGATCGGTCTCGTCGAGCAGGCAGTCGAGGACGCCGTCGAGCAGTTCGGCCTTGCTGGGGAAATGGTGGTACAGCGCCATCGCCTCGACGCCGAGATGGGCGCCCAGGCGGCGCATGGACAGCTGTTCCAGCCCTTCGGCGTCGATCAGTTGCAGCGCCGCCCGGGCGATGCCGCCGCGGCTAAGCGGTTCGCGCGGCTTCTTCCGGTCCGGACGGGGGGACACGACTCGTGGACGGATGGACATACGCTGGACTTTACACCGTAAAGCCAGAGATGTATAACGGCCTTACACCGTAAGGTTCGGGTAGTTCACAGGAGAAGTGCCATGTCCGCCGAAGACCTCGTCGCCTTGATGATCCCGGTGACCTTTTTCGCCATGATGGCCGCCGAGCCGCTGCTGAAGACCGGTCGTACCTTTCCGGAGATCCGCTGGTGGCGCGGCAAGGGTGTCCTGTTCTTCGTCGTGCTGATGACGATCAATGCCGTGCTGCCCTCGCTGGTGCCGCCGGAATGGGCCGCGCACAGCCTGCTGCCCGGCGCGCGGCTGGGCGTTGCCGGTGGCGCGCTGGCCGGCTACGTCGTGCTGTCGCTGGCAACCGCGACGCTGCACCGTGCCTATCACCGCTACCCGCTGCTGTGGCGCGTCCACCAGCTGCACCACGCACCGCAACGGATCGACATCGCCGGCGCCGTGGTGTTCACGCCGCTGGAAGTCATCAACAACGTGATCGTGTCCTTCACGGTGATGGTGTTCGTCCTCGGTCTCGATCCGCTGGCCGCCGCGATCACCGGTTATGTCGCCGCGTTCTACGGCCTGTTCCAGCACTTCAACGTGCGCACGCCGCGCTGGCTCGGCTACCTGATCCAGCGGCCGGAATCGCACTGCGTGCATCACCGGCGCGGCTTCCATTCCTACAATTACAGCGACCTGCCGATCTGGGACGTGCTGTGGGGCACGTTCCGCAACCCGGCAGAGTTCCACGGCGAAGTCGGCTTTGAACAGGAAGAATCCCTGCGCTTCGGCGCCATGCTGCTGGGCCGCGACGTCAATGCGGCGACGCTCGGCCCCGGCGCGCGCGGCCGCACCGATGCGGCGTCGAATCCAGCGTGAACGCGCACATGAATGAGCTCATCCACGATGCCGACACCATCGAGGCAGCGGCCTGCGCCGACCTCTACGCCGCCGGCGCCGACGTGCCGGGAACCTCGGCGCAGACGATCGGCGGCGCGACCGTGCTGATCGCGCCCTCGATCCCGGTGAGCCATTTCAATCGCGTGATCGGCCTGGGCGTCGACCAAGCGGCGACCGAGGCCGATCTCGACGCGATTGAGGCTGCGTTCCGTGCCTCCGGCGTGAACAGCTGGTGGGTGCATCGGTCGCCGCTGGCACAGCCTGCTGCACTGGAAGAGTGGCTGCGCCAGCGTCGCTATGCGCTGCCGCCGCGACGCGCCTGGGCGAAGCTCGTGCGCGATCCGGTGCCGGCAGCGCCGGCGCCGACGGCGCTGGCCGTGCGCGCCGCCACGCCGGCGGATGCGCAGGCGATCGGCGTGATCGCCTGTTCCGCCTACGACATGCCGGCGGCGCTGGCGCCGTGGTTCGCGTCGCTGGCCGGACGCAGCGGCTGGCAGTTGTTCGTCGCCTGCGACGGACCGGCTCCGGTGGCGACCGGGGCACTGTTCGTGCGCGACGGCATCGGCTGGCTCGGCATCGGCGCGACGCTGGCCGACTGCCGCGGTCGCGGTGCGCAGTCGGCGCTGCTGGCGGCGCGCATCGACGCCGCACGCGCCGCCGGCTGCCGCCTGATTGTCACCGAGACCGGCGAACCGGTCGGCGACGAAGCCAATCCCTCGCTGGCGAACATCCGCCGCGCCGGCTTCGTGCAGGTTTGCTCGCGGCTGAACTACGCGGCGCCCCAGGACTGATGGTAGGCGGTCCACTCGACTGAAGTCGCCGGGGCTTGGACCTCGAGCGCGTCGCGCGTGTCGATCATCACCGCGTACTCGTCGGTCGCCGGCTTGTTCTGCACGAGCATGTTCTGCAGCGCCTTCGGATGCGGACCGTGG
>NZ_JBEAAM010000045.1:0-3455 GCF_040066175.1 Fontimonas sp. SYSU GA230001 | reverse complement strand
CCACGCTTCCTCTCCACGGTCAGTCACCCTCCCGCAGTTGCGCTTCGCTTGGCTTACTGTGGCCAGCTCACCGGAGGACTTACACCTCCAAGACTGCGCACGTGCCGGGCGCACAAACACGAAGGGGGCCGCAAGGCCCCCTTCTCCTTTTTTCAGCGCCGGAACGCGCAATCAGCCGCTGAGCACCAGATTGTCGCGGTGGATCATCTCCGGCTCGCCGGGACCGCCCAGCCGCACGCTGATCTCATCGCTCTTCGCGCCGAGGATGCGGCGCGCATCGTCGGCGTCGTAGTTGCACAGGCCGCGCGCGACTTCGTTGCCGGCGCCATCGACACAGACCACCAGGTCACCGCGGCCGAAGTCGCCCTCGACCGCGCGCACGCCGACCGGCAGCAGGCTGCGGCCCTGGTCGCGCAGCACGCGCACGGCGCCATCGTCGAGCGTCAGCCTGCCGCGCACCTGCAGCTGGCCCGCGATCCAGCGCTTGCGCGCCGCCATCACGCCCTGGCTCGGCTTGAGCAGGGTGCCGACCGCCTCACCGGCGCGGATGCGCTTGAGCACGTCCGGCTTGCGCCCGTGCGCGATCAGCGTCGCCGCGCCCGAACGCGCCGCGGTATAGGCCGCGCCGACCTTGGTGCGCATGCCGCCACGTCCCAGTTCGCCCTTGCTGGTGCCGGCCATCGCCAGCAGGCGGCTGTCGGCGAGATCCGCCTCGCTGACCAGCTGTGCGTCCGGATTGCTGCGCGGATCGGCATCGAACAAACCCTCCTGGTCGGTCAGGATCACCAGCAGGTCGGCACGGATCAGGTTCACGGTCAGCGCGCCGAGCGTGTCGTTGTCGCCGAGCCGGATCTCGTCGGTGGCGACCGTGTCATTCTCGTTGACCACCGGCACGACGCCGAACTCCAGCAGCTGGTTGAGCGTGCCCTGGGCATTGAGATAGCGCGAGCGGTCCGACACGTCCTCGTGCGTGAGCAGGATCTGCGCGGCCTTCAGGCCGTGCTTCTGGAACTCCGCCTCGTAGGCGCGCACCAGTCCCATCTGGCCGACGGCGGCCGCGGCCTGCAGCTCGTGCAGCACCGCTGGTCGCTTCTTCAGCCCCAGACGCGCCATGCCCTCGGCGACCGCGCCGGACGACACCAGCACGACCTGCACGCCGGCCCGACGCAGCTGCGCGATCTGTGCACACCAGTCGGCGATCGCGGCCAGATCCAGACCGGCGCCCTTGGCGGTGACCAACGAGCTGCCGACCTTGACCACCCAGCGGCGGCCTTCGGCGAGTCCTGCGCGTGATGCACTCATGTTCGGCGATGAATCTGTGAAGGTTCAGTCGTGCGGGCGCCTGGGCGGCGCCGGACGCCGCTTGCGCGTGGATTTCTTCACGGCGCGGCCGAGATCCTTGTTGGGAATCTCCTCGCCGTCGAGCCGCTTCGGCGGGGGGCTGCGGCGCCGCGGCGCCGGCAGCGGCGCTTCGGCCTCCGGTCCGGACTCCAGCGCGGCCACCGGCGGTGCATGCGATTCGACCCAGGACATCGCCGCTTCGCACAGATCGTCGCAGCCCTTCTTCGTCGCCGCCGAGATCGCGAACCAGCGCCCCTTCCAGCGCAGCCTCTTGAGCACCTTGCCGACCAGCGCGCGCCACTCGGACTCGGGCATCAGGTCGATCTTGTTGAACACCAGCCACTGCTCCTTCTTGCCCAGATCGGCGCTGAAGGACTTGAGCTCCGCGTTGATCGTGCGGATGTTCTCGACGATGTCGCTGCCGTCCGGCGGCAGGATATCGACCAGGTGCAGCAGCAGCCGCGTGCGCTGCAGGTGCTTGAGGAAACGGATGCCCAGGCCGGCGCCGTGCGACGCGCCCTCGATCAGGCCGGGGATGTCCACCATCGTGAACGAACGCGCGACGCCCATCGACACCACGCCCGGCTGCGGGTACAGCGTCGTGAACGGGTAATCGGCGATTTTCGGCCGCGCCGCCGACACCGCCGCGAGCAGCGTGGACTTGCCGGCGTTCGGCAGCCCGAGCAGCCCCACGTCCGCCATCAACGACAGTTCCAGCAGCAGCTCACGGCTCTCGCCCTCGCCGCCCTTGGTCGCCTTGTACGGCGTGCGGTTGACCGAGGACTTGAAGTGGGGATTGCCCAGCCCGCGGTGCCCGCCCTGCGCGACCTTGATGCGCTGGCCGGGCCGGGTCAGCTCGCCGATCAGTTCCTCGGTCGAGGTGTCGAAGATGCGCGTGCCCAGTGGCATGCGGATCTCCAGATCGCTGCCCGCCGCGCCGGTGCAGTTCGACCCCTGGCCGTTGACACCGTTCTCGGCGCGGAAGCGGCGCGTGTAGCGGAAGTCCGCCAGCGTGTTGAGATTGGGCTCGGCCACCGCCCAGACGCTGCCGCCCTCGCCGCCGTCGCCGCCATCCGGCCCGCCGAAGGGCACGTATTTCAGGCGCAGGAAGCTGATGCAGCCGTTGCCGCCCTTGCCGCCTTCGACCTGGATTCTGGCTTCATCGACGAACTTCATGAGCGGGTAAAGCGTAGCGCTTGTTTTGAAAGTCGGGGCCATGGATGGCCCCGTCTTGTACAGGATGTACAGAACTGACAAAAAAGCCCCGGGAGTCCGGGGCTTTCTCGTCTTCGCTTGCGGTGGCGTCAGGCCGGAACCACGTCCACGTGGATCTTGTTGGCCGGCCCGCGCTGCTTGAACTCGACCTTGCCGTCAGTCAGCGCGAACAGCGTGTGATCGCGGCCCAGGCCGACATTCACGCCCGCGTGATACTCGGTGCCGCGCTGACGCACGATGATGTTGCCGGCCACGACCGACTCGCCGCCGAACTTCTTCACGCCCAGTCGCTTGCTCTCGGAGTCGCGCCCGTTGCGCGTACTGCCTGCTGCCTTTTTGTGTGCCATTTCGGTAACTCCTGAATCTGTATGCCGTGTGCCGGATCAGGCGCCGAGGATCTCGGTGATCTTCACTTCCGTGAAGTTCTGCCGATGGCCCTGCTCCTTGTGGTAGTGCTTGCGGCGGCGGTGCTTGACGATGCGCACCTTCTCGCCGCGACCGTGCGCCAGCACTTCCGCCTTCACGGAACCGCCCGCCACGGTGGGCGCGCCGAACTTGATCTGCTCGCCATTGGCGATCATCAGCACCTCGTCGAAAGCGATCGACTTGCCGACCTCGGCATCGAGACTTTCGACCTTGAGCGTTTCGCCCGGGGCCACCTTGTACTGCTTGCCACCCGTCTTGATCACGGCGTACATCGTTGACTCCAAATCTAATTTTAATTGTAAGCCGCAGCGGCGACCGCCACCCGGCCCAAAGAAGCGCGCAATTGTAGAGGTCGCCCCCATCACCGTCAACACTTAGCCTCTTCCAATGACACATGAGCCTGAAGGGGGTGCGTGATTCCAACGTGAAGTGAGCCTGAAAGGCCGGCGGGGCGGCGGGATCATCGGAGGATG
>NZ_JBEAAM010000044.1:0-7205 GCF_040066175.1 Fontimonas sp. SYSU GA230001 | reverse complement strand
CGCCTATCTCGCCGATCCCACCCTGGCTGACGCCATCCTCGATCGCCTCGTGCACAACAGCTATCGGCTCAACCTCACCGGCGAGTCGATGCGAAAGAGAAAGACCACGAAACCGGCTACGCCGAATTGACGGCCACCCACCAACCACTCAGAGTATTTCCGTCCCGATCACCACTGGACCGGCATGCCGCGGATTGCTGGACCGACATCGCGCGGAATCGTGGACCGACATTCGCGGAATGCGCAGGCAATGAATGGGTGGGAGAGTGTGTGGTCATGGCAGCCTCTTGGGAGCTTCGAGCAGCGTCATGGGAAGCAGGATAATCGAAATAAACGAATAGGCGAAATATTCGAAAGGCGGGAGGTCATCCCCAGCAGGCAACCAAAAAGACACCCATTAACACCCATTCGTGGGCAGGGCAGCCCTCCATGCGGCGAATGGCGCCCTATTCGCCGCATAATATGCGGGGAAAGACTTGCGTGTACGGAGATTGCGGTTCATAATCTCCGCATGAATAGCGGCGATTACAAATACATCTGGCAGTCCAAAGACTGGTCGAACTGGCACTTCGACCTGGCAGCGCTGGCCGGCCCCATGGCCGAGGTCAGCCGCGCCCAGGGGCTGTTGATGGGCCGTCTGGCCGACGTGGGAATGGCCCTGCGCGATCAGGCGAGCTTGGCGGCACTGACCGAGGACGTAGTCAAGACCAGCGAGATCGAGGGCGAGCAGCTCAACGTCGAATCCGTGCGCTCGTCTATCGCCCGCAGGCTGGGCGTGGACATCGGCGCGCTTGCGCCGGTCGATCGGCACGTCGAGGGCGTGGTCGAGATGGTGCTGGATGCCACGGCCAACTGCCAGGCACCGGTAACGCGGGAGCGTCTGTTCGGCTGGCATGCCGCACTGTTTCCTACAGGCTACTCCGGGCTCTCTAAGATCAAGGTCGGCGGCTGGCGCGATGACGCCGGTGGCCCCATGCAAGTGGTGTCCGGCCCCATCGGCCGCCAGCGGGTGCATTTCGAAGCGCCGCCCGCTGATCGCCTCGAGGCTGAAACCGGCCGCTTCCTCGACTGGCTGAATGGTGCGTCGAACGAACCGCCGCTGATCAAAGCTGGCCTTGGCCATCTGTGGTTCGTCACCTTGCACCCGTTTGACGATGGCAATGGCCGTATCGCCCGGGCCATTGGCGATCTGCTGCTGGCACGCGCCGACGGTAGCCCGCAACGCTTCTACAGTTTGTCGGCGCAGATCCAGCGCGAACGCAAGGCTTACTACGACATCCTGGAGCGGACCCAGAAACGGTCGATGGATGTCACCGAGTGGCTCGCGTGGTTCCTCGACACGCTTCATCGTGCCGTCGACCAGGCCCAGCACACGCTGGACGCCGTCCTGACGAAAGCCCGGTTCTGGCAGCGCTGGGCGACCATACCCTTGAATGAGCGACAGGTGAAGTTGCTGAACAAGCTGCTCGACGGCTTCGAAGGCAAGCTCACCAGCAGCAAGTGGGCGGCCATCGCCAAGTGCTCGCCGGACACGGCGCTGCGCGACATCAACGATCTGCTTGCGCGGGGTGTCCTGCGGAAATCGGATGCGGGCGGGCGCAGTACAAGCTATGTATTGGATGATGCTCCAACGGGGGAGCGCGCATGAAGAAAGACGCAGACGACGCGAAAAATGCCATCCCCAGCTCATTGTTGCTGCCCGCCCCAGATCCTTAATGGCTTGTTGCGGTGGGGCGCCGGAGCATCCGCCAGGCACTGGCTATCTGCGCAGTTGCGCCACTCGGTGAGCAGCCTGCGCGGCAACGCCGGCGCCCGGTTGTAGACGAGCCGTCACGATCCAGAGAAGCGGCGCATTGGCCGCTTCTGCCGGCCGTTGTGCATCAGTATCGCAGGCTCTTCACCTCGGCTATCCGACGCGGGTCTTCGTGTGCTTTCAGATTTTCCCGGCGCGCCGACGTGCCGCAGCACCGGCGAACAGGGCCAGCAGCGTCCAGGACAGACCGCCGCCGCCGCCCGTTGGCTCGGTTACGTCGACCGACACGGTGCGGGTCATGGCGCCCCCCAAGGGGGCGGTGCAGTACAGAGAGTATGAGTAAGACCCCGTGGGGGGGCTGAACGTCTCGGAGCCGGACAGCGGCTTGGCGCCGGTCCAGCTGCCGTCGGCGACGCAGTCCTGCGCGTTGGCGGCTTCCCAGCTGAGGGTCACGGACTGCCCGCTTTCGATGAGCGTAGCGCTGGCGGTGAGGTTCAGGGTCATTTCCCCGGTGAACGGTGGCTGCTCGCCGTCGCGCCGGCGCCGCTGCGGGTCCGCCGGTTCGAGCACGCCCCCCAGGCCGCGGACCGTCCAGGCGCCGCCGATGGCGTGGTATGAGGCATACTCCACATCGTCGCTGTGGACCCCCCCCTGCAGGGTCCCCAGGTACAGGTGTTCGCTGCTGAACAGCCCGCTGCCGGAACTGCCCTGCCAGGACTGCCCGATGCTGCCCTCGGCCATGGTGTCGACATCGACGCGGAGGTCGGGGCAGTACGTATACGGGCAGTTTCCGGTCTGCTCATCCCTGTACACATTCCTGTACACATACTGTTTCGGTGAACTGAGGTACTGCTTGGGCGCCGCCCCGCCGTGGTGGATGCCGTAGACCACGCCCTGAGGGGCCTGGTCGCGCGCGTCGTAGCCGGCGAGCCAGGCGTTGGCCTGTTCGCGCGGCCAGCCATTGAGTTCGACCAGCCAGATGTCGTTGCTTGCGACGCTGAAGACGTGCCGCGCGCCGCTCTGCTCGGATTGGTAGACATCCAGCGCGCTGTAATCGCCCGTCCTCGGATCGCCGCAGGGGACTTCGGCCCTCCAGTAGACACGGATGTTCTGGGCGCTGCTTTCGGGTTCAACGTCCGGATCCTTGCAGTGATCGGCGGTGATCAGCAGCGGCCGCGCCGCGCCGTCCTCGCCCGCACGGTTGTTGATCAGGGTCGCGCTGCACATTGCATACCCTCCGACCATGATCTCGGCCACCGCCCGGGCGTTGGGTTCGTTTTCCGGGGTGCGGTGGCAGTCGTAGCTCTCGAACTGACGCTCGGAGGACTTGGGCACGATCGGCGCGTCGGCGATGCGCAGTCCGGTGATCGCCAGATGCGGATCGCCGCCGCGCGCCGGCGCGGTCATGACCAGCATGATCGTCTCCGTCCCGGTGTGCGCGGTGACGTATCGCTGCTTGCTGCGCAGCAGGATCTCCCTCCCCGCCGACAGCTTCGCGCCGGGCACCGCCGTGAAGCTGAGTTCCGCCGCCAGACTGGACGCGCCGGGCACCCGTATGCTCAGCGCCCAGCGCCGCACATCCCCGGACGTGGTCCAGACGCCGTCGCGGCGCGAATCCAGGTCCACGGCGTACGGGAAGGCGATGACCTTGACCCCCGGCGGCGCGGCCTTCTTGGCCAGCGGCGCGTACCATGGATAGTCGATCACCACCTCCGGCGCGGCGGGAGAGGCCCGGGCGTGTAGGGGGATCGACAGCGCCATGAGCGTGGCGATGGCGGCGCCTAGCTTGGATATATGCATAAGTCAACTCCCGGGCCGCGGCCCATAAACCCAGATTGGGTGTGTGTACCACACCACAAGGACTGACGAGCGACAATATTCCAGCGGATCGTGTGGGGGGCTGCTGTGTCCCGTGTCAACGTGCGAGGACAGCGGCCGATCATGGACGGCGCGATGCCTCATTATGGATGCCGTCGTGTTTTGTGACGATGCCTCCATCGTCCCCCATTGAACAGGCGCAGCGCCGTGAGCCCGGCTTATCCTTGGGGACGAGGCCGCAGGAGTTCCCATGAAGTCGAGGAAGGCAGTCTTTGGATGGGCGTTTGGTCTGGCCGCTGTGGTCAGTCTGCCGATCGCCGCTCAGCAGACCGGTCGGATCGCCGAGATCCCGGAGATCTCGCCGGAGATCAATTCCGGACGCGGCCCGGCGGGTGGGCAACCCAATAGCGCGCCTCCGACGACGCGTTCGGTTCGCTGCGGTGACGGTTTCTGCTCGGCGGGGGAAAGCGCCGCGAGCTGCCCGGTCGATTGCCCGGGGGCATATGGGGCCTGCGGTTCGGCGAACAATACCCTCGTCGATTCCTTTCCGACGGGCACGGCGGCCTGCGATCCCGGCCAGGCCACCACGCAGAACGGCGATGGCGTCGGCAACGACGGTACCTATAACTGGTACTGTCTCGGCGCGAGCGGAGGTTCCCCGGAGTGCATGGCACGGCGTGCGGTTCAGCCGGCCTGCGGGGCCGCGAACAATACGGGCGTGATGACCTATCCGACCGGATCGTCCGCCTGCGCCACGGGCACGCAGAGCGATATCGATTCCGCCGGGACCGACGGCAGGTACGACTGGAACTGCGTCGGCATCAACACGCCGGCGACCGCGCAGTGCCAGGCGACCAATCTGGCCGCGCCGCCGGTGTGTCGCTCCTACACGGGGACGTATGCGTCCGAGCCGGCGACCAATGACGCGACCGGCTGCGATCGCGGGACGTTCAGCAATGCGGCCGATACGTCTGACACCTGGAACTGGACCTGTCGCAATCCCAACACCGGCGTCTCCGTCAACTGTTCGGCCATGAAGCCGGCGCCCGTGATCGACTTCAGCGGCACGCCGACGAGCGTCACCCTGGGATCAACTGTCAGCTTGACCTGGTCGGCTCTGTACGCGACGTCCTGCTCGTCGGGACGTGACTGGGGCGTTGCGGGCAAGGCGGTCAGCGGGTCCGAGACGATCACACCGTCGCCTGCCGGGACGCGCGTGTATCGCCTGACCTGCAGCAACGACTCCGGATCCACTTTCCGTGACGTGACCATCACGGTCAGCTCGTCGGCGCCGACGCCGGCGCCGACGCCGGCGCCGACGCTGGGTCCGCCGCGGATCGACAGCTTCACTGCCGACCGATCCACGGTGACCAGCGGCGATGCCATTAGCCTGAGCTGGTCCACCACCAATGTGACCGGGTGTGTGGCCGGCGGCCAGTGGAGTGGCCCCAAGGGATCCGCCGGTATCGCGAATGGGGTTTTCCCGTCGACGCCGCCGCCAGGCAGCCGCACCTATAACCTGACCTGCGGCAACGGCTCCGGACAGAACGTCAGCGCCTCGGTGGTCGTGAATTACGTCGATCCGCCGAGCGTGACCATCGCGGCGAACCCGACGTCGATCAGCCTGGGCAGTTCGACGACGCTGACATGGAGCACGAATGCCTGGGCGACGTCCTGTACGGCCTCGGCCACGGCCGGCGCGGGTTCGTGGAGCGGCGCCAAGTCGACCGGCAACGGCCAGTCGCTGGCCGTTTCGCCGACCACCTCGGGCACCAAGACCTATACGCTGACCTGCTACAACGCGGCCGCCACGTCCCGTTCGACCTCGGCCACCGTGACAGTCGGCAGCGCGTCGTCGACGCCGGCGCCGACGCCGGCAACCAACGCCTGCGGCGTGGTGGGGGCGCCCGTGTCCTGGGGGCCATCCAACTATTGCACCGGTGTCGTACCCAACGATCCGGACGGTCACTGGCCGATCCTGGTTCGCGATACTGTGAGCAGCGGCAATGGCTACACCGGCCAGATGACGTTCAACTGCAGCGGGAACACAAGCAGCTACACGCTGTACCAGGATCCGCGGCCCGGGGACGGCTGCACGCCGCCGACGCCGACGCCGCAGCCGACGCCGACGACGCCGACGCCGACGCCGCCGCCGACGACGCCGACGCCGCAGCCGGCGCCGACGCCGACGCCGACGCCGACGCCGACGCCGCCGCCGGGAGCGGGTTGTACTGTGTATGCGGTCGCCGGGGCAGTGGGTCAGACCACGCCGACGCAGAATTGGCGGTGGGCCGAGGACGGCGGGCCTTCGGACGGCGAAGATGCTCAGCGCAAAGGCATGCCATATCAGCCGACGAATACTGACCTAAAGGTTTTCGTGACGACGGACAGAGCGTGGTTTGATGCACCGCAGGTCAATGGCTCTCGCAGCCGCGGCCGCCTGTCTCTGCAAGCGAACGTCGAGCATACCGGCGGCGTGATTTTTTCAATGATACGCAACCGCTTCCATGACAAGGGCGACGAAGACGACGCGTGGAGAACCGACATTCTGGCCAGGTGCAACAACGGCGCCATCACTCTCAGCACGCTGAAAAACGATGAGCCAACGAGCAACTCCGATCGATATACCAACATCAAAAACAGGGATCGTGAGGTCTATCTCGGCGGCGAGGCCGACGATGACAACACTTACCAGGCAGGGATGTACGCCACGATTTACCCGGCCGGGTCTTGTTTCAACGTCCCGACACTAGACAAAATCTGGCGCGACACTTCATCCGGTCTGGTGTGTGAAGGGACTCGTCCCGGTGGGGATAGCATCCGTGGCGGAGACTATGCGACCGTGATAACCCCTATGAGTAATAGGTGTCCGGGACGATCATTGCGCACCAGGCGACCATCCACTCGATGTCGGGAGAGTTCGGGTAGTAGTCGATGGACAGGATCAAGCATCTGTTCTCCTGACGCATGGACAGCACGGACAGGAGCGCGCGGCCGAACGCGGCTGTCGCCAGTGCGAGTTCGACGGGATCGCGGAGGTCGACGGCGACTGCGAGGCGGCGGCCGCTAAAGTGCGGGGCATTGGCGTAGACGGGAAAGACGCCTTGTTCCACCTGGAATTCGACGGCGATGCATTGGTAGGGCAGGCGGGCCGAATCGTCGTCCAACATTGTCGAGAAATCCATGTCCATGGGCGTGCCGAAGACGGCGCCGTTATCCGGAACCAGGAATTTCTGTGATCGTCGCAAGGCATCAATGGCCCACAGGAGCACACTATGAGTCATCGGGAACATCTCGCCAAGCAGCGCGGCGGAGCGTTCGAGTGAGGGGATGGCCTTGGATGCGTAATTAAGCATTTGACTCGCGCGAGCGGACTGATGCGCACCATAGCATCAAATGCGACGCGCGCGAACAAATGGGCGGATCGTGCGATGGAGTGTCTGTATAGGCGGTGGTGGTGGGGCGGCAGCCTGCGCCAAACCTATATAACTCAGCGCCTTAGAACCGCCGCAAACTCCTGCGGAAAGGTGCGGAAGGGCCTGTCTGAATTTTTGTGTGTGAAGCGATTTCACACGGTACCTCGGACGAAGCGATCGCCGTAGGCGATCGCGAACTGATTCATGGCTTCACGCCA
>NZ_JBEAAM010000043.1:0-7816 GCF_040066175.1 Fontimonas sp. SYSU GA230001 | reverse complement strand
CATCCTCCGATGATCCCGCCGCCCCGCCGGCCTTTCAGGCTCACTTCACGTTGGAATCACGCACCCCCTTCAGGCTCATGTGTCATTGGAAGAGGCTTGTGCTTGACTTGGTGCAGGCGCCCAGTACAATGCGCCTCCTCACGCGGGAATAGCTCAGTTGGTAGAGCGCAACCTTGCCAAGGTTGAGGTCGCGAGTTCGAGCCTCGTTTCCCGCTCCAGTTTCACGAACCCCGAGGAAGTCCTGCGGGGTTTTTTGTTCCGGGTGCCTGCTACAATCGCGGCCCTCCGGACGTAAGGCTAGGTGGCAGAGTGGTCATGCAGCGGACTGCAAATCCGCGTACGCCGGTTCAATTCCGACCCTAGCCTCCATTCCCATCCGTGTGCACAGCAGGCCCGGCGCCGACGACCCGGGCTTTCGTCGTCGTGGGCACGGCTCATCCGCAAGCCTCTGAGCGGGACGAGGCCGGGCACGCTGCCGGATCGGTACTGTTCCAGTACCATCGTCGCCAGGCGACCGTGGCGGAACGGGTAGACGCAGCGGACTTAAAATCCGCCGCCGCAAAGCATGCCGGTTCGAGTCCGGCCGGTCGCACCAACTCCTGCTGCACAAAGCAAAACGCCCCGCGGCGCGGGGCGTGGTGGACATCGACTCCAAGGGAAGGGAAGCTCGGTCAACGATCGCGGTACTGTGCCTCGACGCGCTCGTCCTGTCCCTTCACATCGACGCAGACCGTCGCCGTCGGACGTGCCAGCAGTCGCGGAATGCCGATCGGATCACCGGTTTTCTCACAATAGCCGTACTCGCGGGCCTCGATGCGCCGCAGCGCATCGTCGATCTTGTGCAGCAGCAGCGACTCGCGCTCGCGCAGGCGCAGGTCCAGCCAGTGTTCCTCCTCGGCCGTGGCGCGGTCCGCCGGATCGGCGAACATTTCCCGCTCGTGCAGGCGTTCCTTGACGTCCATCTCGCGCTGCAGCACTTCCTGGCGCATCTGCAGCAGGCGCCGGCGGAAGAACTCGAGTTGCGCATCGTTCATGTAATCGTCGTCGGACATCGCCTTGATGGCATCCTCGGTGAGGGAGCCATCGGCAGCCAGCGGAAAAGCCTTCTTGGCGGCAGTCTTGATCACGGATCGTTGCGGTGGGTGTGCCGACTGCCTGCCGGCAACGGACGGTGGAGACGACGGCTTGACGACGGCCTTGGCCGCAGCGCTTTTGGCGGGACGGGCCGGAGCGGCGGCCGCTGCAGTCTTGCCCTTGACGGACGGCGCGGCCTTCGCCGGGGCCGTCTTTTTCATCGCTGGCTTCGGCTTTTCGGCGGTTTTCTTGGCCGCCTTCGCACCCGGCTTGGCGGGCGTCGGCTTCTTCGTCAAAGCCCCCTTGAGGCGCCCCAACAGGCCCGCGCCAGCCGCCTTGCTGGCCTGCGTCTTGTGGGTTCCAGTCTTCGTTGGTTTGCCTGCCTTCTTGGCTGTCATCGTACTTACCACTCACAGATGCGGGCTGGGAACGTCAGCGCAAAGGCGGGCGTTATACACCCCTGATCGTTGATGGTCAAAGTGTTTTCGTCGTGCCTCGTACATGAGCATGCATAATGTATATTATGTTAAGTCTCAGATTCACTTGGCTCCGGCGGCTCGTGTGCAGAAGTCGGCGATCGCGGCGACGAGCGTGCTGTCCTTTGCGTGGCGCACGCTCGGCGTCACCGGGCGCACGAGGGCTTCGGTGAATGCGCCGACGATGCAGGCGGCGCTGACATCGACAGGCTGCGGCGGGAACTCGCCGGAAGCGATGCCGTCCTTCAGCACCTTGGCGAACACCGCGCTGAACTGCTCGCGGCAGACGATGCGCGCGGCATCGACTTCCGGATCGGCCGGTTCGGCGATGAATGCGTAAGCCAGGTTGGGGCCTTCCAGCGCGCGGCGTGCGAACGACTCGACTGCCGCCCGCAGGCGCTGCCGTGCGGTGCCCCGGCCGGACACGATGCCTTCGAGTATCGTGCATTCGTGCCGGACCGCCTCGGTGAGCAGTTCCACGTACAGCTCTGCCTTCGACGGGAAATAGCGATACAGCGCGCCGGTGGACATGCCCGCCGCGGCGGCGACCGCGGTCATCGACGCACCGCGGAAACCATCTCTGGCGATCAGCTTGCGCGCTGCGCGCACGATCCGCTGTCGGTTTTCGGCGAGCCGCTCCTGCATCAGCGGCGACCGTCGATAGGCCATGTCATGAATCCTTGTCAGTTTTGCGAATGATGATTCACTTGTTGCGCGCTGCTGTCTAGAATGCC
The DNA here is from genome assembly GCF_040066175.1 of Fontimonas sp. SYSU GA230001. Classification (NCBI taxonomy): domain Bacteria; kingdom Pseudomonadati; phylum Pseudomonadota; class Gammaproteobacteria; order Nevskiales; family Nevskiaceae; genus Fontimonas; species Fontimonas sp. SYSU GA230001. The sequence continues at coordinate 5,532 of NZ_JBEAAM010000043.1, read as the reverse complement.
GGGGCTTCGCGGCACGCGGCGCATCGGGCGCGAGGACGTGCGTGCCGCGTCGAGCACTGCATTTCTCTAAAGGAGCCCCGACATGCGTTTTTCCAGTCTCGACTTCGACCTCGGGGCAGACATCGACCGGCTGCGTGAGTTGACCTGGCGCTTCGCCGAGCGCGAGGTGCTGCCGCTGGCGGCCAAGGCCGACCAGGACAACGCGTTCCCCCACCCGCTCTGGCGGAAGTTCGGCGAGCTGGGGCTGCTCGGCCTGACGGTCGAGGAGGAGTACGGCGGTGCCAACTTGGGTTATCTCGCCCACGTCGTGGCGATGGAGGAGATCTCGCGCGCCTGTTCGGCGATCGGTTTGTCCTACGGCGCCCATTCGAATCTCTGCGTCAACCAGCTGCGCAAGAACGGTAACGAGGCGCAGAAGCGCAAGTATCTGCCGAAGCTGGTCAGCGGCGAGCACGTCGGCGCGCTGGCGATGAGCGAGCCGGGCTCGGGCTCCGACGTGGTCAGCATGAAGCTGCGCGCCGACAGGAAAGGCGACCGCTACGTGCTCAACGGCAACAAGATGTGGATCACCAACGGTCCCGATGCGGACACGCTGATCATCTACGCCAAGACCGACGTCAATGCCGGTCCACGCGGCATCACCGCCTTCATCGTCGAGAAGTCGTTCAAGGGTTTTTCCACCGCGCAGAAGCTGGACAAGCTGGGCATGCGCGGCTCCAACACCTGCGAGCTGGTGTTCACGGACTGCGAGGTGCCGGAGGAGAACGTGCTCGGTGTCGTCGGCCGCGGCGTCAACGTGCTGATGTCGGGGCTCGACTACGAGCGTGTCGTCCTCTCCGGCGGGCCCCTCGGCATCATGCAGGCCTGCCTCGACGTGGTCGTGCCCTACGTGCACGACCGCAAGCAGTTCGGCCAGAGCATCGGCGAGTTCCAGTTGATGCAGGCCAAGCTCGCCGACATGTATGTGGGCCTCAACGCGTGCCGCGCCTACGTCTATGCGGTGGCCAGGGCCTGTGACCGCGGACAGACCACGCGCAAGGATGCAGCCGGCGCGATTCTCTATGCCGCCGAGAAGGCGACCTGGATGGCCGGCCAGGCGATCCAGGCGCTGGGCGGCAATGGCTACATCAACGAGTTTCCCACCGGCCGGCTGTGGCGCGACGCCAAGCTCTACGAGATCGGCGCCGGCACCTCCGAGATCCGCCGCATGCTGATCGGCCGCGAACTGTTCAACGAGTCGAAGCGCGGATGAGCAACGTCATCGCATCGAAGCTGCGCAGCAACAGCGAGGAGTTCCGCGCCAATGCTGCGCAGATGCGCCGGCTGGTCGATGAACTGCGCAGCGCCACCGCCGAGGCCGCCCGCGGCGGCTCGGAGGCGGCACGCCAGAAGCACACGGCGCGCGGCAAGCTGCTCGCGCGCGAGCGCATCGACACCCTGCTCGATCCGGGCTCGGCGTTTCTGGAACTGTCGCCGCTGGCGGCACACGGCATGTACGGCGGTGAAGTACCCTGCGGCGGTGTGGTCGCCGGCATCGGTAATATCGAAGGCCGCGAGTGCATGATCGTCGCCAACGACGCGACGGTGAAGGGCGGTACCTACTACCCGGTCACGGTCAAGAAGCATCTGCGTGCGCAGGAAGTGGCGCGCGAGAACCGCCTGCCCTGCGTCTATCTGGTCGATTCGGGCGGTGCCTTCCTGCCGATGCAGGACGAGGTGTTCCCGGACAAGGAACACTTCGGGCGCATCTTCTACAACCAGGCCAACCTGTCTGCGCTGGGCATTCCGCAGATCGCCTGCGTGATGGGTTCCTGCACCGCCGGCGGCGCCTACGTGCCGGCGATGTCGGACGAGACCGTCATCGTCAAGAACCAGGGCACGATCTTCCTCGGCGGTCCGCCGCTGGTGAAGGCCGCCACCGGCGAAGTCGTCAGTGCCGAGGACCTTGGCGGTGCGGACGTGCACACGCGCATCTCCGGCGTGGCCGACCACTACGCCGAGAACGACCACCACGCGCTCGCGCTGGTGCGTCGCATCGTCGGCAACCTCAACATCGTCAAGCGGCCGAACGTGGATCTCCGCACGCCGGAAGCGCCGCTGTACGACCCCGAGGAACTCTACGGCGTCATCCCGGCCGACACGCGCAAGCCCTACGACGTGCGCGAAGTCATCGCGCGCATCGTCGATGGCTCGCGCCTGGACGAGTTCAAGGCGCGCTACGGCACGACGCTCGTCACCGGCTTCGCGCACATCCACGGCTATCCGGTCGGCATCCTCGCCAACAACGGCATCCTGTTCTCCGAGTCCGCGGTCAAGGGCGCGCACTTCATCGAGCTCTGCGCGCAGCGCGGCATCCCGCTGCTGTTTCTGCAGAACATCACCGGCTTCATGGTCGGCCGCAAGTACGAGAACGCCGGCATCGCCAAGGACGGCGCCAAGCTGGTGACCGCGGTGGCCACCGCGCAGGTGCCGAAGTTCACCGTGCTGATCGGCGGGTCCTTCGGCGCCGGCAACTACGGCATGTGCGGTCGCGCCTACTCGCCCCGCTTCCTCTGGACCTGGCCCAATTCGAAGATCTCGGTCATGGGCGGCGAGCAGGCCGCGTCCGTGCTCGCCACGGTGCGCCGCGACGGCCTCGAAGCCCAGGGCAAGACCTGGAGCGTCGAGGACGAGGAGAAGTTCAAGGCGCCGACGCGCGAGCAGTTCGAGCGCCAGGGCAGCCCCTACTACGCCACCGCGCGGCTCTGGGACGACGGCATCGTCGATCCCGCGCAGACCCGGCGCCTGCTCGCGCTGGGCCTGTCCGCAGCGCTCAATGCGCCGATCGCGCAGACGCGTTTCGGCGTGTTCCGGATGTGACCTCGCGGACGCGATGACCATGTTCACGAAGATCCTGATTGCCAACCGCGGCGAGATCGCCTGCCGCGTCATCGCCACCTGCCGGCGCCTGGGCATCCGCACGGTCGCGGTGTATTCCGAGGCCGATGCAAGCGCACGCCATGTGCGCCTTGCCGACGAGGCGCACTGCGTCGGTCCCGCCGCTTCCCGCGACAGCTACCTGCGCGTCGAGCGCATCCTCGAGGTCGCGAAGCACAGCGGCGCGCAGGCGATCCATCCGGGCTACGGCTTCCTGTCCGAGAACGCGGCGTTCGCCCAGGCCTGCGCCGACGCGGGCATCGTCTTCATCGGCCCGCCGGCCGGAGCGATCCGCGCGATGGGTTCCAAGTCCGCGGCCAAGGCGCTGATGGACAGCGCCGGCGTGCCGCTGGTGCCGGGCTTCCACGGCGACGAACAGGACGCGCATTACCTGCATGGGCAGGCCGACCAGATCGGCTACCCGGTGTTGATCAAAGCCTCGGCCGGCGGCGGTGGCAAGGGCATGCGCATCGTCGAGCGCAGCGAGGATTTCCGCGCCGCGCTCGCTTCGTGTCAGCGCGAGGCGCGCAGCAGCTTCGGCGACGAGCGCGTGCTGATCGAGAAGTACCTCGTGCGTCCGCGCCACATCGAGATCCAGGTGTTCGCCGATATGCACGGCAACGTGATTCACCTGCACGAACGCGACTGCTCGGCGCAGCGCCGGCACCAGAAGGTGGTTGAGGAAGCGCCGGCTCCGGGCATGAGTGCGGAGCGCCGCGCTGCGATGGGCAAAGCCGCCTGTGATGCTGCGCGCGCAGTCGGCTACGTCGGCGCGGGCACCGTCGAGTTCATCGCCGACTCTTCCGGTGCGTTCTACTTCATGGAGATGAACACGCGCCTGCAGGTCGAGCACCCGGTCACCGAGATGATCACCGGCCAGGACCTGGTGGAATGGCAGTTGCGCATCGCCGCCGGCGAACCCTTGCCGCTGACACAGGATCAGGTCCCGCTCAACGGCCACGCGATCGAGGTGCGTGTCTATGCCGAGGAACCGGAAAAGGGTTTTCTGCCGTCGATCGGTCGCCTCGCGCACTACGCGCCGCCGACGCCGTCGGCCAACGTACGCATCGACAGCGGCGTCGAGCAGGGCGACGAGATCGGCCCGCACTACGATCCGATGATCGCCAAGCTGATCGTGTGGGACGCGCAGCGCGCACGCGCGATCGAGCGCATGCTCGCCGCACTGGCCGATTTCCGGATCGTCGGGGTCGGCAACAACCTCGCATTCCTGTCACGCCTGGTGGACCATCCCGAGTTCCGCGCGGGTCGTGTCGATACCGGCCTGATCGAGCGTGCACGCGACGAGCTGCTGGCCGCGGAGACCAAGCTGGCGCCCGTGGCGGTCGAAGCCGCCGCACTGTGGACGTTGACGCGCGAGGCGCAGCGTCTGCGTCAGCGCGCGCAGCACTCGGCCGATTCGCATTCTCCGTGGGGGATCGCCGACGGCTGGCGCATGAACGGCGTGCAGACGCGGCGGCTGGAGTTCGCCGCCGGGGCGCTGACCCAGGCGGTCGAAGTCGAGTACGGCACGGAGGGCCTCAAGCTGGGTGGACAGCCGGTGCGGATCTCGGATGCTGCCGAGGCGCTGTGCTTTGCCATCGGCGAGCACCGCACCACCGCCGTGGTGGTCGAAGGATCCGAACAGCTTCACGTGTTCACACCCGGCCGCCGCAGCGTGCTGCGACGGATCGATCCGCTGCTGCACGCCGGCGAGGCGCAGGACAGCCACGGCGGACTCGTCGCCCCGATGCCGGGCAAGATCGTCGCCATCCTCGCCGCCGTCGGTGCGGACGTGGAGAAAGGGACGCCCTTGCTGGTGATGGAAGCGATGAAGATGGAGCACACGCTGTGTGCGCCATCGAAAGGCCGGGTACGTGCCTTCCTGTACGCCGTTGGCGATCAGGTCAAGGACGGCGTCGAGCTGATCGACTTCGAAGGAACCACTTGAGTCGCGCCGCAGGCACGCACTCGGGCGCGGCGGCGCTTCACGCACTTGCTGTCAGCGTCTGTTTTTCGAGCTAGGATACGGTGCCCGTATTGGGTGCACACTCTGGGAGACAGTACATGGCGAAGGCCAAGAAGAAACCCGCGGCGAAGAAGGCCGCGGCGAAGAAGCCGGCGGCCAAGAAGGCCGTCGCGAAGAAGGCAGTGAAAAAGGCCGCGGCGAAGAAGCCGGCGGCCAAGAAGGCGGCGGCGAAGAAGCCCAAGGCCAAGCGCAAGCCGAATGCGGCGCTGATGAAGCCGATGACGCCGAGTCCGGTGCTGGCCGAGGTGGTTGGCAACAAGCCGATGCCGCGTGGACAGATCACCAAGAATCTGTGGGCGTACATCAAGAAGAACGGCTTGCAGGACAAGGTCAACAAGCGCCAGATCAACGCGGACGACAAGCTGCAGAAGATCTTTGGCGGCAAGTCGTCGGTCAGCATGTTCGAGATGACCAAGCTGGTCAGCCGCCACATCAGCTGAGGCGCTCCAGCGACGGCGGCGCGGACACCGTGTCCGGGCCGCCGTTTTTTTGGTTCTTCACCCGATTCCGGGGAACGCTGCGCGGATTTTGAGGAAGAAGTAGTGGTCGTCGCGGAAGCCGTAGGCCATGCGCTTGATGACCTTGATCTT